>JABDGP010000076.1:0-108 GCA_013285945.1 Bacteroidota bacterium
CAAGACTTGGATTTGCTGTTGCTCACTTAATTGATCCTGCTGTTCCAGATGTTGCAAATTATCCCGTTGAATTAAGGAAGATGGCGGAACAAATCGCTAAAGCTTTAT
>JABDGP010000076.1:118-10096 GCA_013285945.1 Bacteroidota bacterium
GGACTTTCAAGCGCAAGTGACAATGTGATGAAAGCGGCTGCGAATGTAGCGTGGGCGCTTAATAAGAAGAATAAAAATACTGGTTTGGTACTCACCATGCTTGAATGTAACTCTTTAGGACTCGCGATGATGGGTGGCGGCAGGCTGGATGGCGCATTCAATGCCATTCTTCATAATCATGCCGACACTGTTATTATTATGGAGAATGATCTCTATCGCCATGGTGCTGAGGCAACGGTTAATAAGTTTCTAAAGATGTGCAAGCAGGTGATAGTGCTTGATCATACAAATCATGCAACAGTAAAGAAAGCTCAGATCATCATTCCTGCCGGAACTTTTGCTGAGTCAGACGGAACTTTGGTTAATAATGAAGGTCGGGCACAACGTTTCTTTCAAGTCTATGAAGCAACTGATGTGATTCAGGAAAGCTGGCGCTGGCTTTTGAACATGGGTGTAAATGCTGGCAACGAACGAATGAGTAAGTGGAAGAACTTTGAAGATATCACCAAAGCGATCTCCGAAGAAGAAGAGTTACTTAAAGGTGTAGAAACGATTACTCCGTTATCCGATTTTCGAGTAGCCGGGCAACGCATTCCCCGAGAGCCTCATCGCTACAGCGGACGCACTGCAATGAACGCAGGTATTAATGTAAGCGAGCCTAAACCACCCGAAGATCCGGATTCATCTTTGTCATATACAATGGAAGGATATCGCGGGCTGCCACCATCTTCACTTACGCCATTTTACTGGTCACCTGGGTGGAATTCAGTTCAATCAGTAAATAAATATCAGGAAGAAGTTGGCGCATCTCTTCGTGGTGGCGACCCGGGCTTGCGAATGCTTGAAGCTGATCAGAAAAATGAAGCAAACTATTTCATGTCGATACCCGAGGTGTTTCATCAAATTGAAGATCACCTTTGGATGGTTTGGACACATCATATATTTGGCTCGGATGAATTGAGCACCAGATCTTCATCGGTCGCTCAGCGGATTCCTAAGCCGTATGTGATGATCAGCACAAAAGATGCCGAGCATTTAAAACTCGGGGATGGACAGTTGCTTGCCTTTGATATAGAGAAACAAACATTTCACTTGCCGATAAAAATAAATTCAACTATGCCCAACGGCGTGGCGGCATTGCCTTATGGATTGGAAGGAATGCCATCAACAGAGTTACCGGCATGGGGAATTGTAAAGAAGAACTAAGATCATGATTGTAGAATTAAGATTTAAGAATGTAAGAGCAAATGACTGAACCGATAAATCCCTGGCTGATTATTGGCGGAGTTCTTGCAGGGCTACTTACTGTTGCCCCTGGCTTGATCTGGCTTGAGCGCAGACTGCTGGCTTTATGGCAAGACCGCTATGGTCCAAATCGGGCTGGCCCATTTGGTGTACTTATAGTACTAGCGGATACGATCAAACTTTTTTTCAAAGAAGATTGGATTCCACCGTTTGCTGACAAGCCCGTGTTTGTAATTGCACCGGCTATTGTTGCCATCACTGTGTTGATGAGTTTTGTAATCGTGCCATTTGCACCTGGTGTGATTGTGGTTGATTTGAATATTGGAATTCTTTTCTTTCTCGCCATGTCATCGATGGGTGCGTATAGTATTATTCTTGGCGGATGGGCATCCAATAATAAATACGCCTTACTTGGTGCAATGCGCGGGGCCGCCCAATTAATATCCTATGAAGTTTTCATGGGGCTTTCGTTGATGGGAGTAGTATTGATAACAGGTTCATTCAGCCTTCAGGATATTGTCATGGCACAAAAAGACATGTGGTATGTGGTGCCACAGTTCATTGGTTTCGTTACATTTCTCATTGCTGGCATTGCAGAAACTCATCGGCTTCCATTTGATATCCCCGAAGCTGAGAGTGAGCTTATCGCGGGTTTTCACTCCGAGTATTCGGGCATGAAGTTTGGGCTGTTTTTCGTGGGCGAATATCTCGGCATCACGCTTATCTCAGCCATTGTTGTGTGCTTGTTTTTCGGTGGATGGCTGGGTCCTGACTTTCTGCCGCCATTATTGTGGTTTGTCATTAAGACTTTTGCTTTCATAGCGCTGTTCATTTTGTTGCGTGCGTCGATGCCGAGGCCCCGATATGATCAGCTAATGGAATTTGGATGGAAGATTTTGCTGCCGTTGACATTATTGAACTTGATTGTGACTGCTGCAATAGTATTGGTACGGAGTGGTGCAGAGTTGAATTTTAAATTTTAGAAACTATGTTCAGTATCGTTCAAAGTATGTGGCTCGTGTTTTTGCATATGTTTCATAAACGCGAAACGATTCAGTACCCGGAAGAAAAAGTGAAGCTTCCGGCCCGCTGGCGTGGTAGAATTGTGTTGACGCGCGATCCTGACATGGGCGAACGATGTGTGGGTTGCTATCTGTGTGCAGCAGCCTGTCCGGTGGATTGTATTTCTCTCCAGGCAACGGAAGATGAGCATGGAAGAAGGTACCCCGAGTTTTTTAGAATCAATTTCTCTCGTTGTATTTTCTGCGGCTACTGTGAAGAAGCTTGCCCAACCTATGCAATCCAATTGATTCCTGATTTTGAAATGGGTGAATACGATCGGCAGAATCTGGTATATGAAAAGAAAGATTTATTAATTAATGGACAAGGAAAATATCCGGGATACAACTACTATAAAGTAGCTGGTATGTCCATCGGTGGAAAAGATAAAGGAGAAGCAGAAAATGAAGAGCCGCCAGTTGACGTGAAGAGCTTAATGCCTTGACATGGTCAATGGTGAATTGTCAAAAGTCATTAGTTAATAGAAATGAGTTAGCGATACTAATAATGAATAACGAATAATGGCTATAGGATAGAATATGCAGATTACGTTTTATATCGCAGGAGCAATTGCAGTGTTATCAACCATGATGGTTATCACGCGGTTTAATATTATTCATGCCCTGTTGTACCTCGTTGTTTCGTTTCTCGCACTGGCTACTGTCTTTTTTATTCTAGGTGCACCTTTCGCCGCAGCCCTTGAGATTATTATTTACGCAGGGGCTATTGTCGTGCTTATCATCTTTGTTATTATGATGCTAAACCTGAAAGCTGAAGCTGTTGATGAGGAAAAGAGATGGCTAACTCCTCAGGTGTGGATAGGGCCGGCAATTCTTTCCATTATATTATTAGGTGAATTGATTTATATAATCTCCTCGATGGAGACCACTGGAAGCATTGCGCAAATGGTGGATGCAAAGGCCGTTGGAAAATCACTGTATGGAGAATACATACTTGGAGTAGAACTCAGTGGCATGCTGTTGATGGCCGGAATTGTTGGTGCATATCACTTAGGAAGACAGAAGAAAAAAGTAATTCATCGGTTCTTAGAAGACGTAGAAGAATGAACGAAGTACAAACTGTTAGCGGATTGTTATTGGCCGGTATTTTATTTGTGCTGGGCTTAGTCGGTGTGCTCATCCGGCGCAATATTATTTTCATGTTAGTATCAGTTGAGATTATGCTGAATGCTGCAGGTCTTGCTTTCATTGTAGCCGGATCAAAATGGGCAGAACCTGATGGGCAAGTAATGTTCATTTTTATATTAACAATGGCTGCATCTGAAGTGTCTGTGGGGTTAGCACTCATTCTGCAGATATATCATCAATTGAAAACATTGGATGGCGATGCCGCAAATAAAATGAGAGGATGAAACTAGTTGACGTTGGTGGTTAGCCGTAGATAAGCGCGGATAACCAACAACTAAATAACGAACAACCGATATGAAGGAATTGCTTTGGCTCATACCATTTTTACCTTTTGCTGGTGCGTTTATTTTGATAACGACTGGATCGAGGTTATCAAAGAAAATGGTTCCGGTAATTGGCGCGGGAAGTGTTGGGCTTTCGGCTCTCGTTACCTTGTTAATTGGATATAATTTCATTTCAACCTCGTCAGCCTCGTTTCATTTCACAGCATGGCAATGGATCGATATCGCCGGCTTGTCACCGGCATTTGCTTTTCATCTTGATCCGCTTTCTCTCATATTTATTTTCGTTATCACTTTTGTAGGTTTTCTTATTCATATTTATTCGGCCGAGTTTATGGCCGATGATGACGGCTATGCGCGATTTTTTGCTTACCTGAATTTGTTTGTTTGCTCTATGCTTATTCTTGTTTTGGCCGACAATTTGGTACTGTTATACTTTGGCTGGGAAGGAGTAGGGTTATGCAGTTATTTATTGATAGGCTTTTGGTACACAGAAGAGAAGAACGGCTATGCTGCGCGGAAAGCTTTCATTGTTACACGTGTCGGCGATACTGCAATGGCAATTGGGCTCTTCATGCTTTTTCAGAATTTCCATACACTTAATATTCAGGAGATCGCGGCACAAGCTCCACAACTGTGGGTAACTGGATCTAACACCGCATTGATCATAGCTTTGTTGTTGCTTGGAGGTGCCGTTGGTAAGTCGGCTCAGTTGCCATTGCAAACCTGGCTGCCCGATGCGATGGCTGGCCCATCTCCCGTCAGTGCATTGATTCATGCGGCAACGATGGTAACTGCCGGAGTTTACCTCATAGCACGTACACACGTAATTTTTGAACTGGCGCCCATCGCGATGCTAGTTGTGGGTATTATAGGAGCAGCCACTTTGGTGATTGCTGGCTTTGCCGCGCTTACGCAATTTGACTTGAAGCGTGTGCTGGCGTATTCAACTATCAGCCAGATTGGTTATATGTTCCTGGCGTTAGGAGTAGGAGCATGGTCTGCCGCGATTTTTCACTTTATGATCCATGCGTTTTTCAAAGCCCTTCTCTTCCTTGCCGCAGGTGCCGTGATTATGGCTCTGCATCATGAGCACGATATGTTTAAGATGGGTGGATTAAAGAAAAAACTTCCTGTGATCTACTGGACATTTTTAATTGGTGCCGCATCACTTGCAGCGCTGCCAATTGTGACGGCTGGATTTTATAGCAAAGACCAAATCTTGTGGTTGACTCTCGCCGGGGAAAATGGAAACATCTGGTTTTTCCTGATGGCATTGCTCGGAGCATTTGTTACATCCATTTATACTTTCAGGATGTTGTTTTTGACTTTCTTCGGAAAAGAGAAAACTCATGTGAGCCATGTTCCCGGAAGGGGGATGAACATTCCGCTACTTGTACTGGCCGGCCTCTCAACCTTAGCAGGGTTTATTGAATTACCACATTCGTTCGGGCACCTTACCATTTTTTCTGATTTTTTATCTCCGGTGTTGCCGGCCGTTAAGGTTCAGGAGGATTTTGAAAGCATTGAGTGGATGATTCAATTGATTGCGGCAGGTGTAGCTATTTCAGGAGTTTACGTGGCTCAAATGTTTTATGTGATCAAACCTGAATTGTCGGATGAGTTGAAATCGTCAGCTGCCGATCTTCATAAGTTTTGGTTCAGTGGCTGGGGCTTCGACGGACTATACAATTTCCTTTTTGTAAGGCCCTTTGTATTTCTTGCCTCGATCAATAAGAATGATATCATTGATAAGTTTTACGATGGACTGGTTGCGCTCGCCAATCTGTTTAATCGCATTTTTTCTTTTACACAAAGCGGAATACTCCGCTGGTACATAATGGGTATTGTAATAGGAGGTATTCTCTTATTGTCACTGGGATTGATTAATGGATAAAAAATAAAGCTCTAAATGATACTGCTTCTGTTCATCGTAATCTTAATGGTCGCCGGGGTTTTAGCGTGGATCGTTGCTGATCAAAGCCCTGTATTGGCACGATGGATTTCATTAGCAGCACTTTTTGCGAACCTTCTTCTGACGATTTTCATTTGGTTTAATAATCCAGTTGTCGATTCTCCCAACCCATGGATAGCACAATTTTCAGTTTCATGGATTCCAAGTTTCGGCATCAGTTTTTCTCTTGCGTTGGATGGACTGAGTCTGCTCATGCTCATGCTCACATTCTTCCTCGGTATTTTCGCAGTGCTTATTTCATGGAAAGAAATCCAGGAACGCGTGGGCTTCTTCCATTTTAATTTATTGTGGGTGCTGGCCGGGATCACGGGGGTGTTCCTCACTATGGATTTGTTCTTGTTCTATTTCTTCTGGGAAGTCATGCTTATTCCAATGTATTTCCTTATCGGAATTTGGGGACACGAGAACCGAAGATATGCTGCCTACAAGTTCTTCATTTTTACCCAAGCCAGCGGATTACTTATGCTGCTTGCCATCCTTAGCTTGTACTTTATTCACGGCGGCCAAACGGGTTTTTTCACATTTGATTATTTCCAGTTGCTTAAGACAACCATGGATGCAAGCACTGCTCGATGGCTCATGCTTGGATTCCTCGCGGCGTTTATAGTGAAGTTGCCGGTCGTACCGTTTCACACTTGGCTCCCCGATGCTCACTCACAAGCGCCCACGGCTGGTAGCTTAATTCTTGCCGGCCTTCTGTTAAAGACGGGTGCTTATGGATTGATTCGATTTGTAATCCCATTATTTCCCACTGCAGCTTTAGAGTTAGCACCTTATGCAATGCTCCTTGGTGTGATTGGAATTTTGTATGGTGCCATCCTTGCTTTTGCACAAACAGATTTGAAACGTTTAGTGGCCTACACCAGTGTGAGTCACATGGGTTTTGTGATTCTTGGAGTTTTTGCGTTTAACGAACTGGCCATGCAAGGTGTAGTTATGCAGATGATCACGCACGGAATTAGTACAGGCGCCTTGTTTATTTTGGCTGGCGCCCTTTATGAAAGAATTCATACGCGCGATATTACTTCGATGGGTGGTTTCTGGGCCAAAGCTCCATTCATGGGCACCGTTGGGTTGGTGTTTGTGTTAGCTTCATTGGGACTCCCTGGGCTTGGAAATTTCGTTGCGGAATTTCTCACGCTCATTGGTACTTGGCAATCGGCTCCAGTACTCACTATTTTTGCCACGATAGGAATTGTTGCTGCAACAGCCTATTCACTCCGCATTATGCAAAAGGTCTTCTTAGGAAAAGCTCCGGATAAAATGATACCGGATCTTTCGCTTCGTGAGAAATTCATTCTTGTGCCGATGATAGTATCTATTATATGGTTGGGGTTATTTCCTCAACCAGTGATGAACACAGTTAAGAAACTGATTATCAATCAAATCAGTAACGAACAGATTATCACTTCCAATGCAGTAAATCCAGATGAGAAAATAAATGGAATTAAGTAGTATAAATATTCTTGATGTATTGCCAGGTATTTTACTGGTGACGGCTTCGCTTATCGCGATGCTTTCAATTGCCATCCGGCGAAACCACAAATTGATTTTTGGAGTCACTACCGGAAGTTTACTGGGTGTATTCATCTATCTGATAATCTATGCCACAAACCACAGTTTTACTGTTGAACCTCTCTTTGTAATCGATGGCTTTGGAACATTCATTACTGGCTTGATCGTATTAAGCTCTTTGGCGGTATCGCTACTCTCATATGCGTATTTCGAGCAACGAGAAGAGCGTAAAGAGGAATATTACATTCTGCTTTTGTTAGCTACGCTCGGCTCGGCAATGCTGGTGATCAGCAAACATTTTGTTTCACTTTTTTTAGGACTGGAGATACTGAGCATAGCACTGTACTCCATGGTTGCTTATTTGCGTAAACGCGAAAAATCGGATGAAGCTGGTATCAAATACCTTATCATTGCTGCATTTTCATCGGCCTTCCTTCTATTCGGTATGGCGTTAGTCTATGCACAAACCGGCTCAATGGATTTTAAAGACATCGGCATTTACATGGATTCGGTCAGTAACAATGGACTGCCATTACTTTTGATTGCAGGTTTTGCCATGATGATTGTAGGGATTGGATTTAAGTTAGGCGTTGCGCCATTCCACATGTGGACGCCCGATGTTTATGAAGGCGCGCCAGCACCAGTAACAGCCTTTATTGCAACTGTTTCAAAAGGAGGGATGGTTGTGCTCTTGGTCCGTTTCTTTGGTCAGATCAACGGGCAACATTATCCTGTGATCGTGCTTTCATTTACAGTCATAGCGATCGCTTCAATGTTTATTGGAAATTTTCTGGCGATCCGACAGAATAACGTTAAACGAATTTTGGCGTACTCTTCAATTGCTCATCTTGGCTATTTGCTTGTTGCTTTTCTTGCCGGTGGAGCGCTAGGTGTAGAGGCTGTAAGTTTTTACTTAGTGGCCTATTTTCTTACCAACATTGGTGCGTTTGGAGTAATTGCCATCCTATCCGATCAAGAACGGGATGCAGAAAACATTGAGGATTACCAAGGCCTTTTTTGGTGTCACCCGAAAATCGCTACAGTATTTACGGCCATGTTGTTGTCGTTGGCTGGCATTCCTCTCACCGGAGGTTTTGTAGGGAAATTCTATTTGATCGCCTCCGGGGTAAGCGCCCAATTGTGGCTTCTTATTATTGTGCTCGCAGTGAACAGTGTTATCGGTTTGTATTACTATATCAAGATAATTGCCGTAATGTTTGATAAACCAAAAGCGTTTGAAGCACTCGCTTTACGCCCACGATTGTACCTTATAAATCTTATTACATTAGTTGTGCTGTCAATCCTTATGATTTGGTATGGCGTTTATCCGCAAGCACTGATTGAAAGGATTCAGGATTTCTTAAAATAAAAAAGCCGTCTGTTAAAACGGCTTCTGACTTTCATTCATTTTATATCAGCAAAACTCATCAAATACTTCTACCAAATGCTGACCGATCATTTGTGCATTTCGGCCTTCAATATGATGACGTTCTACAAAATGTACCAATTCACCATCCTTGAATAATGCAATAGCTGGTGACGACGGAGGATATGGTAAAGTATATTCCCTTGCTTTCGCAACAGCTTCTTTGTCAACACCTGCAAATACGGTAGTGAGTTTGCCTGGCTTTTTTGCAGAGTGCTCCAATGCCCACTTGATACCTGGCCTTGCAGCACCGGCAGCGCAACCGCAAACTGAATTGATCACCAAAAGGTTTGTCCCTTTTTGATCCTTCAATTCCTGATCGACATCAGATGATGTTTTTAATTCTTTAAAGCCCGCAACGGTAAGGTCACTGCGCATGGGGGCAACTAATTGTTCTGGGTACATATAGATTTAAATTTTAAGGTTCCTAACTCCAATCAATCCAACAAAATTACATGAATCCTAGTTCCAGCTTAGCCGCTTCGCTCATCATATCTTGCGAATAGGGCGGATCAAAGGTCAACTCTACTTTTACGTCATTTACACCTTCAATGGCTTCAATTTTTTGCTTCACTTCGCTTGGAATTACTTCAGCTGACGGGCATGAGGGCGATGTGAGTGTCATCAAAATAAAAACATTATTAACCGGGAACACATTGATCTCGTAGATCAGGCCAAGTTCATAGATGTCGACCGGAATCTCCGGGTCATACACTGTTTTCAGAGCGGCTAGCACCTTATCGCGCATGTTGATTTCAGCAGGCTCTTGTTTTTGTTCTATATTTTCTACCGCTTCATTCATGCTCTTTCAATCAGTTGTGTCTTAAACACAAGTGCATACAATTTCATTTGTTTAATCATTGATGCAAAACCATTGGATCTCTGCGTGCCAATGAATCGTTCCATTCCTATCTTCTTCATGAAATACAAATCTGTATTCAAAATAGTTTCAGGGCTTTGACATGAAAAAATGCGAATAAGCAGACTCACTAATCCTTTTGTAATAGCCGTATTGCTATCTCCTTCAAAAAAAATTTTACCATTTTCCATCTTGGCGGTCAGCCATACTTTTGATTGACAACCTTTCACAATATTATCTTCGACCTTGGCCGAGTCATTCATTTCGGGAAGCTTTTGCCCGAGTTCCATAATGTAAAATACGGTCATCTCCATGTCGCCATCCAGCAGCGAAAATTCATTGATGATCTCATCCTGAACTTCCTTGGGTGTCATGGCTTCATAAAATTTACTATCCGCTTGATGCCGTCAATTAACTCGTCAATCTCGGCCGTAGTATTATAAATTGAAAATGAAGCGCGTACAGTGCCT
>JABDGP010000077.1 GCA_013285945.1 Bacteroidota bacterium
TGGATGTGTCTGAACGCGAGTATTTGGATCTTCTTCATAGCCTGAATCAGGCAAGGCTTCGTCAGCAAAGCGCTGAAACATCAACGACACTGGCAACCGTCGATGCACCCAGCGCTCCGATTAAGCCCGAGCAATCTAAAAGAAAATTGTTGGTGATAATTGGCTGGCTGGGAACAGTTATTATAATTATCGGTGTGGCTCTCTTCATAGAATATTTTGACAGCACATTGCAAAGCCCCGAACGCGCAGAGAGTAAAACAGGTCTAGCGGTTCTGGGCTCTCTCACCAATGATTCAACAAGCGCTATCGGTAAAATGACGATCGCCAATTTAATATTAGGTCTGCATGCAAACATTCCAAAAGCAGCTGATAAGACTCGGAAAATTCTTATGATTTCGAAGTTGAGTAACAAGCAGTCGATTGAAATTGGATTGCAACTTGCACGGATTCTTACTGATCAGGGAGAAAAGATTGCCCTCGGTGGCTCGGTAGCAAAATCACAGACCGATTTTCCGGTAGCTTCAACTGATGAGTGGATAAAGGAGAGTTCGGAATTTGATACAATCATTGGAATTTTACCGTCACTTAACCAGGCTTCTTCAGAGTGGAATCTTTTGGAGGGCGCTCATGAAACATTACTGGTTGTGTCGGCAGACCAAACATGGACTTCCTCTGATGTACAATCGGCCGGCTTGCTTGAAAAAATCAGCAAACGCAAACCGTTGCTGGTGTTGGTTGGTGTGAATGAACAAAGACTTGAACACTGGTTGGGAGAATTGCCGAAGAAACGTTCGAGAATAAGAAGACTTATTAAGAGAGTGATCAGATTTCAATTTAACTGAGCCATGAATAGCGTGAAAGAATTTGATATTGTGTGTGTGGCGCAACCTTCCTGGAATGGACCCTATGCCAAATCAACTGTTTTGTTAATGAAGCAAATAGCACTTCGTAATCGCGTGCTCTATGTTGACTATGCATTCACATGGAAAGATTTGTTTCTGTCAATATTCGGGAAATTGGATGTCCCTGTCCTTAAAATGCTGGGGTTGAAAGATCGTCTGAGAATATCTATTGTAAAGAATAATGAGATCAGGTTAGCCGTGCTCACATTGCCGCCAATGCTTCCGTTAAATTTTCTTCCACCTGGCTTGCTTTATAAAGCTTTCAATTCATTTAATAGTTGGCTTGCTGGGTTCTCTATCCGAAAAGCGGCGAGAAGAATTCGATTTCAAAAGCCGGTGGTCATTAATGCTTTTGCTCCATCGCTTGGACTTGGCTTATTGCACAAGCTGAATGAGAAGCTTACGATCTACTATTGTTACGATGAAATAAAAGAAGCTGCCTGGAGCGGAAAACACGGTGGGAAAATGGAACAAGAGTTCGTTGAAAAATCTAACGCCATTATCGTTTCATCCGATTCCCTTTGCAAGGAGAAATCGATACTGAATAAAAATATTTTTGTAGTAAAAAATGGAGTTGATACCAACTTGTTTAAAACCAATGGCTATGTGACCGCAGCAAAATCGAAACCTGTAGTCATTGGCTTTGTAGGAAGCCTTGATAATCGTATTGATTATGAATTGCTAACAGAGGTGATTCAAAATTCACCCGAATTGCATTTTCGATTTATAGGCCGCATTGTTGATTTACGATTTAAAGAGTTAGAAAAATTCTCTAATGTCGAATGGATTTCTCCAGTTTCGTATAATCATCTTCCGGCCTTAATCCAGGATTTTGACATTGGCATCATCCCATTTGTAAGATCAGCATTCACTGAGAAAATTTACCCCCTTAAAATCAACGAGTATCTGGCCATGGGCAAACCGGTGGTAATGACGTCCTTCGCTTTGTTACCTGAATTTGATTTGGTGACTATGCGTGCCGATTCCCCTGATGAGTTCAGGAGAGCTTTGATTAGTGGAATTGAAACTGATTCAGTGGCAAAGATAAATCAGCGGATCGCGTTTGCCCAGAACAATTCGTGGGAAGAGCGCTCAAAAGAGCTCAATGAAATCCTTGAACTGATGAGCAGTGAAAAATAAATTGATTCCTGCGGCTAAAAGATTCCTGATCCGAAAGCAATCGCTTTGGTCTCTGGGAAGCAATGGAGTTTCGGCGCTGGCAGGCTTGATACTTTTTGGAATTAGCTCTTCGCGGTTGTCGGCTTCCGACTTCGGGATTTGGATTCTCTTTCAAACGCTCAGCACGTTGTTCGATATGTTTAGAACCGGCTTCCTGCTTCCTGGGTATCTTCAACTTGCAGCCGGGCTTTCACGTCAACGAAAGGGTCATATTTTTAATTCTGTTCAAATCATCTTTTTATTGCTCACACTTGGTCAGGTTTTGATTTGCCTTGCCTTTCGTGTAATTACTCCGACAGACTCCCTGTGGCACTTTTTCTTTGCCATGTACCCCTTGATTTTGATTTCAGGAGCGCTGCTAACACTAAGCGAATGGTGGTTTCAGTCAAATCTTCGATTCCAGCACATCCTTCTATTGCGAAGTATCCATCGTTTGTTATTAATTTCGATGGCGTTCTTTCTTGTATTTGATTTGAGCCATTTAATCTATGTTCAGGTAGGTGCTAATGTAATGACAGGATTACTCATTTATTTATTCTACACAATGCCACAGCCTGAAAAATGGACCATATCTTCTTTGCATCGAACCAAACTTTTTCATTTTGGAAAATACGCAACGCCTTCGCAACTACTTTCTAATTTACTCCGCAGTTCAGATACGTTGATGATTAGTTCAGTGATGGGGGCTGCTGCTACTGGAATATATGGAGCGGCAACAAAATTTCTTGAGTTCATTGAGCTTCCCCTTCGAAGTTTTGGGGCGGTAAATTTTAATCATCTGGCAAAATTGGCGAATACAGGGAAGCACAAGGATGCATTTTTGTTTGCGATCCAACGCATTCGTTCCACTACAATTAAAATAATTCCAATTGCAGTAGCGCTATGGATATTTTCTCCAGAGTTGATCTTATTTGTTTCAGGCTCCAGTTATGAAGGGAGTGTTCCCGTTTTGCGGGTTATGGCTGTCTATTGCATATTGATCCCTGCCGACAGGTATTTTGGATTGTTGCTGGAAGCATTTGGCCGACCCGATTTGAATTTGATTAAAGTCTTCATCATGCTTTTGTCGAATGTTGCCGGCGACCTTATTGCAATTTTCTTTTTTCACACCCCGGTAGCTGTTGCCGTTTCTTCCATTATCACCTTCGCTATAGGTATTGGACTAGGGCTTTGGTTATTTATGATAAAAGCGTTTCCAAAACCTTCCCCTGAAATCACTTTTGAAGTTGTCATTGATCAGTAAGCAAGTATGCAAAAACGGGGCGCCTTATTTGTTGTTATTATTTTGTGCGTCTCCCTCACATATGTTTTGGTTACTGGTAATTGGATTTTTGGGATATTGATAGCAATCATCCCTTTTCTTATTGCAGGCACTTTAATTTTTTTTTCCTCTCCGTCCCTGGGTTTATTTTTGACGCTTGCCTGGGCGTTCATTGGTTTAGGCATTAAAAGGTATATTCTTTCTGACTCTGGATCAGCACTCGGGCTTGGAGTAGATATTCTACTTGTATTAACATGGCTTGTTTTTCTGTTGCGGAGTTATGGTAAGCCATTCGAATCGAAATCATTAAAAAATGGTTTGATGTTGGGAACCGTTCTTTGGTTTGGGTATAATGTTTTTGAAATACTCAATCCGCAGGCGCCTACGTTAATTGGATGGTTTTATGCTGTTCGCGGAGTAGCGTTGTACATGATCCTTGTAGTGCCCCTGGCTTTGCTAGTTATTAAAGAGAAGAAACAAATAGATCGGTTCATTACAATTTGGTTTGGCCTTTCGCTACTGGGAGTTATTTGGGGAATCAAACAATTGTATATCGGGCTCGACTATGGTGAGCTCAATTGGTTAGCTGAGCCAGGCAACCGCACCACACACTTACTTTTTGGTAAACTACGTGTATTTTCTTTTTACAGCGACTCCGGGCAATTTGGCGCTTCCATGGGCTACGCATGCATTGTTGCTCTGGCGTTGGCGATTCAGGCTCATGGGAAAAAACGAATTATCCTTTCAATTCTTGGCCTTCTATTTTTTTATGGATTGATGATATCGGGAACGCGTGGTGCTATTGCTGTGCCAGTCGTTGGCGCGATAGCGTTTCTTTTGATCAAAAGAAATTGGCGATTACTTATTATCGGGTTTGGTGTTCTTGCATTGGCCTTCGGCATGCTAAAATATACTTCTGTTGGCAGCGGTATATACGAAGTGCAGCGAATGCGCACAGCGCTGGATCCGAATAATCCTTCATTACAAATACGAGTAGAAAATCAAAAAAAACTATTTGAGTATTTAAAATCACATCCATTTGGCGGCGGTGTAGGGTCTGCCGGATATTGGGGCTTGCGTTTCAATCCAAATTCCTTTCTTGCTAATCTGGCACTCGACAGCTGGTACGTAAAAATTGCTGCAGAACAAGGTTTTACAGGTTTAGCGCTTTTCGTCGGATTTGTTTTGTATGTTCTTATCGCGGGCTATCTACGAATATCCAACGTTGATGATGTCGAAATCAAAAACGTACTTACTGCACTCTTCGCGGGGATTGCCGGAATTGCTGTTGCCAGCTACGGAAATCAGGTTTGGGGGCAGATGCCTACCGGGATTATCCTCTATATTTCAATGGCCATAATCTGGACGTTTTCAAGCCCGGATTTTAATCGAAAGTAATGTCCTGTTCATCGAATTCCGTAACCTGATTGATCGAAATTAAAATTTGTCAAGGGTATAGCAAGATACATTTGTACCCATGGAAACGATCATACTTTGGGTTTTGGCTAGCTACATGGCAGCCGCATCTATTTATCTTTTCTTTTTTACGGTAGCTTCTTTTTTTGGTAAGAAAAAGCCGGTTGGCACGTCACCAAAGGATAATCGCTTTGTGATTTTGCTGCCGGTTTATAAAGAAGATGCAGTGATTCTGGAAAGTGCACGCAGAGCATTGGGGCTTAACTATGACAAGAAAAAATTCGATGTTGTGGTAATAGCCGATTCATTGCAGGGAATCACCAGAGAGCAGTTGAAAGGCATGGGCTGTGTGGTCGTGATAATGAACCTTAAGCCACGTTCAAAGGCCAAGGCGATAAATCTAGCACTTCGCTCGTTACCCGAAAATCTTTATGATATCGGTTTGATATTGGATGCCGACAACTATTTGGCCTCCGATGCACTAGTTCAAATAAACGCAGTCTATAATACTGGCAAAAATGCCATCCAATGCCAGCGTGTAGCCAAAGAAATAACCACGCCTGTTTCCATACTTGATGCCATAAGTGAAGGGATCAACAATACAATTTTCAGAAAGGGACATCGCGCTATAGGCTTATCAGCGGCACTTGCCGGATCGGGAATGGCGTTTGACTATACCTTATTGAAAGACGTTATGAGTCGGATAGAAGCTACCAACGGCTTTGACAAAGACCTTGAATTTGAAGTTATATCCAGCGGTGTTAAAATTGAATATCTGGAATCGGTTCATGTGTTCGACGAAAAGGTGAGCACGCTGGAAGTTCTGAAGAACCAGAGAACCCGTTGGTTTGCTGCACAATTAATTAATATTAGAAAAGGCTTTTACTTCTTTATCAGGAAGCCTTCGGTTGATCTTTTTGATAAGTGGATGCAGATGTGGATTCCTTCGCGCCTGTTGCTGGTTGGAATGATGGCCTTTATGATCTTATTCTCGCGCCTTTTCGAAAGCCCGGTGCTGACGTTAACTTTTGCAGCAGCAACCGCCCTTACCACTCTTGCTCTTGCTCTGGCCGCACCAAGAAAATACACACACAAGAATCTTGTAACTATAATAGTCAACCTGCCGGCGTCATTTTTTACGCTGATCATTTCGCTGTTTTCAATTCAAAATGCGGCCAAGGGTTTTATCCATACGCCTCATCAGGCATCGACAAAAGGCTTAAACAAGAATTAAAATGAGAATAGGAATTGAAGCGCAGCGCATTCTGCGAAAGAATAAACACGGGATGGACGTTGTGGCGCTCCAGCTCATTCGGGCGCTTCATGGCGCAGCTCCAGGAAACGAGATTGTGGTTTTTGTAAAAGACGGTGAAGACCATTCTGTTCTCAAAAATCTCACTAATGTGAAAGTGGAGTTTGTGTTTGGATTTACCTACGCCGACTGGGAGCAAGTGTGGCTTCCGTTAGCCATTCTCAGGGCGAAGGTGGATGTGATGCATTTCACGAGCAACACGGCATCGGTTTTTTGCCCGGTTCCCTATGTGCTTACGCTCCATGATGTAATCTTTATGGAGAAAGCTACTCGGTCGAAGGCCTGGTATCAAAGGCTTGGAGCTATCTATCGTTCATGGAATGTGCCTATTGCAGTTCGCAAAGCAGCTCGTGTAGTTACTGTCTCAAACTATGAATCAGACAGGATTGTGTTTTATTTTCCTGAGGTGAAGAATAACTTACGCGTGATCTACAATGCGGTATCGTCCGATTTTTTTGAAGAGGGAAGTCAAAACAACGCAAAGGTAAAGGGTGTGCCTCGTCAGTTTTTTCTTTTTCTGGGAAACACCGATCCAAAGAAGAATACTGGCAACGTGATCAAAGGCTATATTCATTACCGTCAAAATTTGAAGGGCGATTTGCCCTTGGTTATTGGCGACTACCCTCGCAAACGTGTGGAGGAAATGATGATTGAGGAGGACGCAGCCTACCTTCTTGAAGACGTAATCAGCTTGGGCTATTTGTCTCACAATAAACTGGCCAACTTGTTTCGCCAGGCTACTGCATTTCTTTACCCGTCTTTGCGCGAAAGCTTTGGGATTCCAATCCTCGAAGCTATGGCGAGTCAGTGTCCGGTGATTACATCTACTACTTCTTCAATGCCCGAAGTTGCCGGAAGTGCAGCGTTACTTGTTGATCCTCTCAGCCCCATTGAGATTGCGACGGCAATGGAAAGAATTGAACGCGACAACGAATTGCGTGAAAAGTTAGTCATCAGAGGGCAAGATCGCGCTACACAATTTAGTTGGGCGCGAAGTGCCCGAATGTACACACGGATATATGAAGATGTTTCCATGTCTAGAATGTTAAGTAAACTATCAATTCAAAATTTATAAAAAATGAAAAAGCTAATGGCGTTGATTTTAGCATGTATGGTGTTCTATGCATGTCGTGATTCCAATAACGTTTCACCAAATTCTCAGCTTCAAGGAGGATTCGACTATCGGTCTACTCAGGATGTTACGATGAGTGCTGCATTTATGGATAGTCAGGGAAAATACCTCACTCAAGTTCCATTTGTAATTGCAACATCACGGTCCTTTGATAGCACGTCGGTTATTGCCAGCGTATCTACAGGGACCTCCGGACATAATCAGTTGTCATTTAATATTCCAACCACGACTGATACTGTCTTTGTTCGTGTCGGTTATCATGGGATTCCCACCCGGTGGAAGGTTCCGGTGGGTAGTGGTCAAATTAATTGGGATCTAGCCACTCCATTCAATGAACCGGTGGCTAACACGAAAATGACTTCAACTGGAGGGCGTGCTGATGCTACTCTATATAAGATTAATTATCTGGGAACCTGGGATGGTGCAGGCCGCCCAAATTATTGTTTGCCTGTAGGCGATAACATTGGTTCCGATTTACTGTCAAGGCTTTATGCATCGCTTCCCGAAGCGGTGGACTTAAGGAAAACTCATCCGGAGTACATCGACTCTATTGACAAAAGCGTGGAAATAACTCAAGATGCAGACGTATGGATCACATTTATCTCTGAGGGTGCCGGTTATTTGAACTCATTACTCTATTATATATATGACAAGAATTCTCCGCCATCAACAGTTGCGGACTTGAGCAGTGTAAACGTAATATTTCCCAATGCATCTTTTGGCGGCAGCGGCGGAGGAATGCGCAGTGGGGACAAAGTCTACCTCGGAAAATTTAAAGCTGGGCAGATGATTGGCTGGTTACTGTTTTCCAATGGTTATAATTACAGCAGTCAACAGGTTACGCTGGGCAATTGGGACTTGCATTCAAACCAGGCACTAAATAGTTTCATTGCAGACCCTTCATTACGTCAGCAAAATGTATTGCTGAAGGATCCGGTTACCGGGCTCGCTATATTAGGATTCGAGGACATTCGTCGTGATTATGGAACCGACAATGACTTTAATGATGTGCTTTTTTCGGTGTCATCCAACCCAGCTACGGCTGTCAACACGCAAGTCTTGTCAATACTGACGAAACCTATCGACGCAGACGGTGATGGTGTTACAGACAACCTGGATGCTTATCCAAATGATGCTGCGCGAGCCTATAATCAATATTTCCCAGCGCAAAATTCATTTAATACTTTGGCCTATGAAGATTTGTGGCCAAGCCGTGGTGATTACGATTTTAACGACCTCGTTATCGCTTATAATGCACAACAGGTATTAAATGCGTCCAACAATGTTGTGGATGTGAAAATGACTTATCAAATTCAGGCAGTGGGTGGAATTAATAATATTGGCTTTGCTGTTCAGCTTCCAGTGCCAAGCACTAATCTTAAACAATGTGTAGTGACTCCGGCGTATTCAGGTAACTCGGTCATTGCTAATGGTGTGGAGACGGGTCAATCGAAGCTGGTCATTCCATTGTTTGACGACGCGCACATAGCCATGAAAGCTCCCATTGGATATTTGGTAAATACGGTAGAAGGAGTTTCTTACATCAACCCGCAAACAAGTACAGTGAGCCTCACGTTTGCTAACCCGGTGTCTCAAAGTCAACTGGGCACTGCGCCGTATAATAGTTTCATTTACGTTAACCACAGGTCGATGGAAGTTCACCTTCCCAACCTGGCGCCTACCGACAAAGCTGATGTAAGTCAATTTGGTCAGCATGCCGACAGGTCTAAACCAGCACAGGGAGTTTATTATTTGACGTATGATGACAAGCCTTGGGGTTTGTTGATACCCGGAACATTTAACTATCCGGCAGAGAAACAATCGATCGAGACTGTCTACACACATTTTGTTCCCTGGGCAGTGAGCAAAGGGAGTCAGTACAAAGACTGGTATTCAAATTCGAGCGGCTATCGGAATTCTTCAGAGATATATCAGCACTAAGAGATTTGTGAAAGGAACCTTGCCATTGATTTACTCAATAGCAAGGTTTTTTTATTTAAAGTATTCTTCAATTTCTGTTAAAATACTCTCTACCATTTTCTGAATTTGAGAAATCAGTGTTTTCGCCTCTGGCTTATTCAGGTTGTGAGCGGCTTGCTCAAGTTGAGCAGCAAGAATTGACAGTGAGTTGGCACCAATGTAAGCGCCTGTTGGTTTCATGGCATGAGCAGTTCTTTCCATGAATAAGAAATCGCCCGTCGATAATTGGTTTTGAAGACTACGCAATGATCTTTTGCTTTCATCTCTGAAAGCTTTCAAAAAGACAGCGATAAAATCTGCGTTGCCCGAAGAGATTTCCATCAGGTAATCGGTGTTGATAAATTTGGCTCTGCGTTTTGGAGCTTTAGGTGAAGGATTCATTTTGAATGATTCACGAGAGGATTGGTTGGTGTTCATAGTAGTTGGTTTTTTATTTGGTTTGTAATTAAAGGAGGTTTAATCGTGACATAAGAGTATTGTGATAAGATTCCCCGATAGGGATAAGTTTTTTCCCAATCTGAATGATCGACTCATCTATCAAATCGATTTTATCAGTACGGATGATGAATGAGCGATGTATTCTTGTAAATTGATCATCTGGCAATTTGCTTTCAATACCTTTCATCGTGGAATGCACCAGATATTTGGCCTTTTCAGTGAAGAAATTGATGTAGTCACCGTAAGCTTCAATCCACAGAATGTCACTTAATTTCAGATTGATGATTTGATTGTTCGCTTTTATGAAAATTGATTCAGTCTTTGGTGATTTCTCCTTTTTGGATAACGCCGAGTCAATCACTTTTTCAGTCTGCTCCCAGATGGCGTTGATCAGCTTAAGTATAGGTTCAGGGTTTTTATTGATCAATTCTTTCAAATAGTCTGCATCAAAGAATTTATGCT
>JABDGP010000078.1:0-248 GCA_013285945.1 Bacteroidota bacterium
AACATCCAAACGCTATTGCCAAAAATATTTGATTATTCCAAACTGGTCTTGGTAAAAGCTTCGCCACTATTAGATATTCAGCAAGGATTGATCGAATTACGATTCGTAAAAAAAGTTTTCGTTGTTTCTGTCGGCAATGAATGCAAGGAACTTCTGTTTATGATGCTTAAAGAGTTTACTAGTGAGCCTTCTATTGAAACAATTAATTTAAATTCTGACGGAACCGTCAAACATATTTTCTCCTTTAC
>JABDGP010000078.1:265-9941 GCA_013285945.1 Bacteroidota bacterium
TTCAATGAAGAAAAAGAAATTAATTCTGTAATTAATACTCCGCAAGCATATCTCTATGAACCCAACGCATCAATTTTAAAAGCGGGTGCATTTAAATCGATTGGGGAGAAGTTTGACTTGCAAAAAATTGCTACCAGTACACATCTTTATACATCAAACCTGTTACAAAGTGATTTCCCGGGAAGAGTTTTTAAAATTGAAAATCAGAAATTAGATGTAAAGGATTTGGTGGGGGAAAAAGCCAATATTATCACACGCAATTATCCCTTGAAGCCTGAAGAAATAAAAAAGAAATTCAAAATAATAGACGGTGGCAATCAATACGTGATTGCTTTTTCCGGGGCATCAAAAAAATTTGTTGTGCTGGCTACACGGTTGGAATAAACCAAAGGCACCAATAAATCAAATAAAAAAAAATAGCTACTGCTCCGTAAACTTTAATCACCTTCTTCCGGTTTTGTACGTCTTCCCACCAAAGCATTAACCAGGGCCTCAGCAATCCAATCAAAAGAAATAAGATTGAGGCAAGACTCAACAATAGACACATCAAGCGCGGGTAATACATAGTACAAATCTCCTTATTCTTTGCCAATTTATCCAACGCTCGTTTTTAATCCTGATTTATCTTGCAAATCGTTTAATCCTGATAAATCCTGATCTATATTTGCCGCTCGTTTTTTTAGAAGTTGAAGGCGCACGATTTTGTTTCTCTTTATCGCGCGGACAGTTTGATACAAACACTGGCCGAGGGGATTCGTACGTCCGGACCGGATGCTCTCCATCTCAAAAATGTACACGGAAGCCTTGATGCAGTATTGTTTGCAGCCATCTTTAAAAGCAATTCGAATCATTTATTTATTCTTCACGATCGCGAAGAGGCGGCCTATTTTCTTAACGATTTACAAAATCTCTTAGGGAAAACTGACGCCCTACTTTTTCCTATGTCATACAAGCGACCTTACGAGTATGATGAAATTGAGAATGCCAATGTTCTCATGCGGTCAGAAACACTCAATTTCATTAGCAATCATACGGCTGGCAATGTCATTGTTACCTATCCGGAAGCGCTTTCCGAAAAGGTTATTAACAAAAAATCGCTCGCTTCTAATACTTTTTTAGTCATGAAAGGAGAAAAGCTCGATCGGGAGTTTCTCGAAGAGTTTCTGCATTCGTACGATTTTGAGAAAACAGATTTTGTTTACGAGGCTGGTCAGTTTGCGGTGCGCGGAGGCATTATCGATGTCTATTCCTTTGCCAACGAATTGCCCTACCGTATTGAGCTTTTCGGTGATGAAGTTGATAGCATTCGCACGTTCGATCCGGGCTCGCAACTTTCGGTAGATACGCTGGAAAAAGTTAGCCTGATGCCGAATGTGCAGACACGATTGATACAAGAAGAACGCCAGTCATTTTTTGAATTTATTCCGGCAAATACAAAAGTCTGGATCAAAGACACCGAACTCACACGAGATGTAATCGCAAAAAGTTTTGAAAGGGCGGGCGATAGTTTTGATAAAATCCTTCGCGAAAGCGGTCAGGTCAAAGTTGTTCTTGAGCCCAATCATCTTTTTGACACCGCTGACGATTTTGAAATTCACTTGAAGAAATTTACGCGGATAGAATTTGGTCAGCGGTTTTATTTTCAAACCGAAAAAAAGTTTGAGTTCAAATCTTCCGTTCAGCCATCGTTCAATAAAAACTTTGAGTTACTTGCGGCCGACCTCCTCAACCATCAGCAGCAAGGATTTGAAAACTTTGTTTCGGCCGAGCAACCTAGGCAGGTCGAGCAGCTACAAGGCATTTTCGAAGAAATTCATCCCGAGTTGAAATTTCAGCCATTGGATTTCGCGTTGCGGCAGGGATTTGTAGATTCTCAACTGAAGGTAGTTTGCTATACCGACCACCAGATTTTTGAGCGCTATCATCGCTATCGCAGCAAAGAAAAGTTTTCGAAATCGAAGGCGCTCACATTTCGCGAGTTGCAGGCGATGCAGCCCGGTGATTTTGTCACGCATATCGATTACGGTATCGGCAAATTTGCCGGCCTCGAAAAAAAAGATGTAAACGGTCGTGAGCAGGAAGCCATCCGACTGGTTTTTCGAGATGACGATCTTTTGTATGTAAGTATTCACGCGCTACACAAAATCTCAAAATACTCTGGCAAAGACGGCGCACAACCTGCTATTAGTAAACTCGGCTCGGGTGAATGGGAAAGTAAAAAAGCGAAAGCAAAGAAGAAGGTAAAAGACATTGCGAAAGAGTTGATCTCCTTGTATGCCAAACGCAAGCAAGCACCCGGATTTGCCTTCGCGCATGACAGTTTTCTCCAGGCCGAATTGGAAACCTCATTCATTTATGAAGACACACCTGATCAGGCCAAAGCAACCGAAGATGTAAAACGCGATATGCAGCAGCCACACCCGATGGATCGGCTGGTTTGTGGCGATGTTGGCTTTGGAAAAACAGAAGTGGCTATCCGCGCGGCATTCAAAGCGGCCACCGAAGGAAAACAAGTGGCCGTGCTTGTACCTACTACCATTTTGGCAATGCAGCACTGGCGGACTTTTTCAGAGCGGCTCGCGAATTTTCCGGTGAAAATAGAATACGTTTCTCGCTTTAAAACCGACAAAGAGATAAAACAAATATTAGCTGAGGTTAAAGAAGGAACTGTCAATATTATTATCGGGACACATCGTGTGGTCAGTAAAGATGTAGTGTTTAAAGATCTCGGCCTGCTCGTGATTGACGAAGAGCAAAAATTTGGTGTGAAAACTAAAGATCGCCTGAAAGAATTGAAAGTGAGTGTAGACGTTCTTACACTGACAGCAACACCAATTCCACGTACTTTGCATTTTTCGTTGATGGGTGCGCGCGACTTGAGTATTATATCCACGCCTCCCCCCAACCGGCAACCGGTTACAACTGAACTTCATACCTACGATGAAGCAAAAATACGTGACGCTGTCAGTTATGAATTGCGAAGGGGAGGGCAGGTTTTTTTTGTTCACAATCGCATCAGTGATATCGAACAAGTTGCTAATGTGGTTTTCAAGTTAGTTCCAGACTCAAGAATTGGAATTGCCCATGGTCAAATGGACGGTGACAAGCTAGAGAAGGTAATGGTCAAGTTTATTGAAGGTGAATACGATGTTTTGGTCTCTACCAACATCATTGAGTCAGGATTAGATATTCCAAATGCCAACACGATTATCATTAACAATGCGCACTTGTTTGGCCTCAGCGATTTGCATCAGATGCGCGGCCGCGTGGGCCGGTCCAACAAAAAGGCGTTCTGTTATTTACTTACTCCCCCTGCATCTGTTCTGCCTTCTGATTCACGAAAGCGTCTGGCAGCATTAGAGGAGTTTTCAGAATTGGGCGATGGTATTAAGGTGGCCATGCGAGATCTCGATATCCGAGGGGCCGGCAATTTATTGGGCGGAGAGCAGAGTGGCTTTATCACCGACCTGGGCTTTGATACATATCACAAGATTTTGGATGACGCAATCCAGGAATTAAAGGAGACGGAGTTCAAAGAACTTTTTGCTGAGGAGCTTTCAGAAAAAGCCAAGTTGATTGTGCCTGATTGTGTAATTGAAACAGATCTGGAAATTCTTATTCCGGATAATTACATCAGTAGCACGACCGAGCGATTGCAGCTTTATTCAACATTAGATAACATTCTTGACGAAGAAGGATTGGGGAAATTTAGCAAGTCATTAAAAGACCGGTTTGGTGTTTACCCCATTCCGGTAGAACAATTGATTAACTCCGTGCGTTTGCGATGGCTCGGTGAATTGCTGGGCTTTGAAAAAATCAGTCTGAAGAATGGAAAACTCCGCCTTCATTTTATATCCGGAAATGAAGATTACTTTAAGAGCCCTGTTTTTGGAAAGATTCTCGCCTTAGTTCAGCAGCACTCTAAAACCTGCCGAATGAAAGATACTGCTGGCAAGCTGATACTGACGGTTGAGAATATCGGCTCCGTAGAAAGTGCGTTGGAAATCCTGCAGCCGCTAGCTTAGAATTTCAAATCGCTAAGCGAAACATTTTCAAGATAAGGTTCAAGACCTGAAACGTTATTAAATGCATTGATCATCAAGACCTTTTTATACTTTGGTGAATAGTACACCTCAATAAAAAAATCTCCTGCGTGGTACAGATAGACTTTTGCTTCTCCCAATTTACGGGCAACAAGGAAATTTGAATTGCCTGTAACCCAATCGCATTTTTTCTCAAACGATGCCCCCTGAAAATCTCTAAGCGTAGTCATAAAGCCATTTTTTCAGTTCAGTAATCGAAAGATTATGCCAAGGCTGTATTTCGCTGGTTTTCCATGTTATCGTTCATTCGTTAGCCCAAAGACGGAATCTTTTTCCCAAATTGAATATGAATAATAATTCATCTGGGCATGCGTTAATCCGACAATTCCACCTTCGACCTAAGGATTCAGCAAAAAAATCTTATCCTTTGGAAAACATGGATTTATCTTTTTATATTAGCGGTTACTTTTATTTATAACCAAAAGCAAATGAAGCATTTAAAGTCATTTTTGATCTTAGCCGGGCTTTCTTTGGTGGTTTCCTCTTGCTTCTTGCGCAAAGGCGGAAAACCTACTGCCCAAAATCCTGGAGCATTGAGTACTGCAACAGGTTTGAAATATACTCGAGACGCAGCCGAAGGATTTCCTGTGGATCCATACAACTCTCAACCCGATGCACCGAATATGGTGTTTATCGAAGGTGGCCGCGCTGTGCTTGGTTCATTTGAAGAAGATGTAATGGCTTATCGTGACAATATTGAAAGAACTGTTTCTGTTGCTTCGTTTTACATGGATGAAACTGAAATCGCTAATATTCACTGGCTGGAATACTTATACCATCTTACGACAGACTCAACTAAAGTTGACGGAGGCAGAGCTTACAGCGCAGCACTTCCAGACACCATGGTTTGGAGATCAAACCTCGCATTCAATGACCCTTATGTTGATCATTATTTAAGATATCCAGGGTTCAGATATTTTCCAGTTGTAGGTATCAAATGGAAACAGGCTAACGAATACGCTAAATGGCGTACCGCTGTTGTTAATACTGATTTAGCAGAAAAAGCAGGTGAGAGTATTCCTGAAACCGGTGGAGGAAGAATTCCTATTGAGAAGGGCTTCACCATTCCAAATTATCGTCTTCCTACTGAGGCAGAATGGGAATATGCTGCGCAGGCTTTGATCGGTACGCAGTGGCTCGAAGAAATGCAAACTCATCAGCGGATTTATCCTTGGGATGGTCATGCACTTCGTAATCCTTACGGAAAACAAATGGGTTATTTCTTGGCCAACTTTAAACGCGGCCGTGGTGACTATGCAGGTATTGCCGGCCGTCTGAATGATGGTGCTCTTATTACTTCATATATCTACGAGTATCCTCCAAATGACTACGGATTGTACAATATGGCGGGTAATGTAAGCGAGTGGGTGATGGACGTTTACAGACCATTGTCTCATCAGGATTTTGATGACCTTAACCCTATTCGCCGAGATGATTTTATTGATAGCCACAGTGCCTATAGAAACAGGTACACTAAAACGGCTAAAGATTCAGTAGTCACTTTGCCCAACGGAACTCAAAAATCCATGCGTACTTATGAGTACACTAAAAACCCACAGGGCTTTATTTCTCTAATCTCTGATAAAGTTCGTGTTTACAAAGGTGGTTCATGGAAAGATGTGGCTTACTGGATGTCACCAGGTACACGCCGGTTTTTGGATGAAGATTCAGCTACTGCAACTATCGGTTTCCGCTGTGCAATGATTCGCGCTGGCTCGAACTATTAAAATATTTTACAGAACTAAAAAGGCAGCCCAAAAGGGTTGCCTTTTTTTATTGGGCTTCGGCTATACAGGCAATACTTAATTCTTTGCATCCGCCTTCAAGTAATTGTTGGCCGCAAGCTTCAAGAGTAGCGCCTGTAGTAATTATATCATCTACCAGCAAAACCCGTTTTCCTTTAATCACTTCACCGTCTTTTATATCAAAGGCCTGACTTACATTATCCCATCGCTCGGTTTTATTCTTTTTTGTTTGCGTCTGAGTATTATTCCGTCTAACGCTAATGCCTTCACTGAATGGTACGTTAAGCGATGCTCCCAATCCTTCTGAGAATTTTGCGCTTTGATTATACCCCCGTGTCCTTAGTCGGGCAGGGTGCAGCGGCACAGGAATAATCAAGTCAAATTCATTTTTACCAGAATCGTTCAACTCCCTTCCAAATAATTTCCCCAGCCGTATCCCTACTTCCGGTTGATTATTATATTTTAATTGATGAAGCAAGTGCTGAACCATGCCAGTCTTTCTAAATTTCAAAAAAGCCCACGCGTGTTTTACCGGCAGCCTTCCAATAAATTTCTCAGCTACGGGATTACTATCGGCAAGATGGTAGCCTGTGCGGGGCATATCCAAAATACACCCGGTACATAAAATATCTTCTCCTTGGACGAGGCTGGAGGAACAACCAAGGCAAAATTCCGGAAAAAATAAGGAGTTAAAGTCGGAGAATATTTTCGCCCAACCCAAACCATTTGATTTGACTCGTAACAAACTCATCTTTGCATAATAGAAATTATAACGACAACAACCATGAGTTTAGTTGAGCAATTCAATGAATACCGCAGCAGGATGAATGAGAAAATTCTTGCAGCCGACAATCTGATTATTAAACGTATTTTTAACCTCGACACCAACGCCTATCAGGAAGGTGTTCTGGATGTTAAAGCAAAGGAGCTCATCGGCCTTACTTGCTCGCTCGTTTTGCGATGCGACGACTGCGTAAAGTATCATTTAGAAAAATGTAAGGATGTGGGGTTTACAACTGCCGAAGTTCATGAGGCAATGGGCGTAGCAACTCTGGTGGGTGGAACGATTGTTATCCCGCACTTGCGCAGAGCTTTTGAGTTTTGGGACGAATTAACAAAATCTTGATGTTCAAGCGAGACCTGGATCTGGATATTCATTGGCAGGCTTTGCTGGGTCAACTGGAAATGACGCTAGGTAAGAAACCAAAAGACATAAATGGTGTTCTGTTTATCATTGGTGTTCAGGAGCTGGGTCGTGGCGCAATAAATTTCTCTAAAGAAGAGAAGCAAGACCTTATGCACATCGCTATTTGCAAAGTGCTGAGCTTGTCTGGCTACTACGAGCTTGAGGGCACAGATAGTCAAGGGTGGCCGCATTGGAAATTGGTGAAAAAACTACCCCATTTTGACCTTCTCGAACAAGAGAAACTCTTGAAAATGCACGTGCTGGAATATTTCGAAAAAGAGTTGGGCTGGGAGAAGCATTTAATTTCACCCCAAGCAGAATGATCGCTATCTATTTTTCCCTTTGAATCAAAATGCGCCGGGATTACCTTAGTTGTTTTAAACCATGAACGATCATAAGCCGTTGTAACCATTGACATGGAAGAGGGGATCAAAAGTATTAATCAAAAAATTACATCCTTCAGGCGCAGGTACTATCTCAGCTTATTTCTACGCGGAGCTATCTTGGTAAGTGCATTAGCTTTGGGCTACTTTTTGATTGCCACAGTTCTCGAGTATAACCTGTGGCTTGGTCGCTCTGCCAGGTTTTTTATTTTCGTTTCTTTTTTCATACTGATCGGTTGTTGTTTTTACCTGTTTTTAAGAAAACCCTTTGCCTGGTGGATTTATAAGAAAGGATTGGGCGAAGAAGACAGTGCCAGAATCATTGGTCATTATTTTCCAGTAGTTGCAGACCGCCTACTAAACATCATTCAGCTGGCATCTGCCCAAAAGAAAGATTCCCTCCATGAAGCAAGTATCGTTCAAAAGTCCGGACAACTTCAGAATATCTCTTTCGAAAACGCTATTGATTTAAGAGCGAATAGAAAATACCTCCGGTATCTCGCACTTCCGGTGGCAATAATCCTTGTCCTGGTTTTTATCAACAGTTCTATTTTTACAAAAAGTGCCAGTAGAATCGTTCAGTTCAATCAGGAGTTTTCACCCCAGGCACCATTTCAGTTTTCTTTGCAAAGCAAGAGCCTTGTCGCTTTTTTCAATGAAGATTTCGATTTGCAGTTTTCTTTAGAAGGAAACGCTTTGCCGGAATCAGCATACATCGTCACTGGAACACAACGATGGAAAATGGAAAGTTTAAAACCGGGACAATTCCGTTACATTTTCGAAAAAATGCAAAGCCCGGTCGATTTCCAGATCGAGGCGTCGGGATTTTATTCTTCACTTTATAAAATTGAATTAGTCAACCGGCCTGAAATCACACAAATAAAAATCTCGCTCGTATTTCCCCACTACACCGGAAAACATGCTGAAGAAATCACTAACGCAGGGAATATTGAGATACCTCAGGGGACTAAAGTTACCTGGAAAATAGGGGCATCGAATGCCGCCAGCGCTCAAATGCAGTTTTCGTCAGGTGAATTTGGAAAGATGCAATTATATGACAATCAGTCATTTAGCTACGAAAAAAACTTTAATCAGCCGGACCAATACACGATTTTATTGGAGAATGAGAAGAGCAAAAACAAAGACAAAATTTCATACCGGATTGACGTAGTCAAAGATGAATACCCACAAATTTTTGTTGAGACACTTCGCGACTCTATTCTTTACAAATCAATTTTACTGGGAGGCCAGGTGAAAGACGATTATGGGATCAGTGAATTAGTGTTGAATTATGAAATTGAAAATCATACAGGTGAAGACAAGCAAACTATAAAAATTCCGATCGCGAACGATCGCTCACAGCAAAACTTCTTTTACTCATGGAGTATCGATTCATTACACCTAAGTCCCGGCGACAAGCTCAGTTACTATTTCGAAGTTTGGGATAACGACGGTGTAAACGGAAGGAAGGCAACCCGGTCTGCTTCGTATATCTTTTCACTTCCAAGCAAAGAGGAATTAAAAACCGACATTTCTAATCAACAGCAAACCGCAGAAAATAAAATCGACCAGGGCCTGAAAAAAGCTAAGGATTTGAAAAAATCGATTGACGAGGCACAGGAAAAACTTAGAGGCAAACAAAATCTGGATTGGCAAGACAAGAAATTATTAGAGGACTTGATCAATCAAAAAGAAAAGCTGGATCAGACCATTGACCAACTGCAAAAAGAAAACCAATTGCTTGAGCAAAAAAAGGAGGCGTTTACCGATGAGGATAAACGAATTAAAGAGAAGTCTGATCAGATTCAAAAGCTAATGAACGAGCTCCTCGATGAAGAAACCAAAAACCTTTTTAAAGAACTTGAAAAGCTGCTGAAGGAAAATGCAGATATGCAGCAGATTCAGAAGATGCTCGATAAAATGGATCGTAAAGAAATTAATCTGGAAAAAGAGCTGGAGCGTACTCTCGAACTTTTCAAGCAATTACAGTATGACTACAAACTGGATCAGGCGATCAATGAATTAAAATCGCAAACCGAAGGGCAAGAGAAATTATTGAATAAGACCGAAGAATCGGCAGGCGAAAAGACTACTCCGAAAGAGAAAGACCAGGAGTCATCACCAAACAAGGATGGCAAGAACGAAAAGAGTTCAAATGAACAATTGGCCAAAGAGCAGGAGAAATTAAAGAATGAATTACAAAAATTTGAAAAGTCCATTGATGATCTGAAAAAACTTGGCAACGAGATAGACCGCGAC
>JABDGP010000079.1 GCA_013285945.1 Bacteroidota bacterium
GTAATCTCCGAGGGCTTGATCACCGCTGTATTTCCGGCAGCCAGACATGAAATGAGCGGGCCGATGCTTAAGTTGAACGGGAAGTTCCAAGGTGCGATAATCAAACACACGCCCTTAGGCTCATATCTTACTTCTGACCTGGTACCGAGATATGTAAGAGGAGCGTCAATTTTTTTTGGAGCAGCCCAGTCATCGAGGTTGGCTATCGTATGCCTGATTTCGGTGAGTACCGGATAAAGCTCGGAAATATCGGATTCCACGCTTGGCTTTCTAAAATCCTTAAAGACAGCCTCGCTTATCCTCTCTTTATTTTTCAGAAGAAAATCCCCAAAAGCACTTATCCTTTTTTTGCGATCAGCAACAGACTCTGACCTTAACAAAAGACTTCTTTTCTTTTGTTTTTCAAAATTATCAAGGATTCGCTGAGTCTCAACAGCGATAACTTCAGAATGCATTTTCTGGATTTTTTGAAAGTTATTCATTTTTTATGAAAGCTATTGGTCGCAGGTTTTGCTAAAAGGTCTTGCAATTGTGTTACCCAAATGTTAATTTCAGTATACCCATTGTTAACATTAACTTAACATGCAGACGGCTTCTTTCGTATCCTTGGTTTTACTTTTTGGCTTTCCGATATCGGGAAGCGGGCAAGAAACGTCATCAAAAAGCGATCTCACGCACATTTACAATTCGGATCAAAAAAAATTTTCTTCATTTATTTCATCTTTTGAACTCAGGAAAACTGGCTCTGACATAGGTGTGCTTAAATCCTTGTTTCATAAATCACACCGGCAGTTTCTAAAAAAGTATAAACCCTACTCACAGTTAAAAGACATATTTCAAGACGGAACCTTCGATTGCCTCAGCGGTACTTATTTTTTAAGCCTTGCTCTTGATCACCTGGGCATTAAATACCGGGTTATCGAAACCAATTATCACATCTTTTTGATTGCACAGGCAAAACACAAAGAAGTGCTGCTGGAAAGCACCGACCGCTACTTTGGATTCATAACAAATGCTAAAGCTATCGAGGATAGAATTGCAAGTTACCGGCAAAAGGAATTAGTTGCACCGAATCAGCTCTACCTATCAGGCTTGCAAATGCTTCATGAATTATTACCCAATCAACTTCCTGGTCTTCTGTACTTCAATGAAGCTGTTGAGGCATTTCATAAAAACGATTTAGTTTCTTGCTGTAAATACTTAGAGGAGGCTTGGAAAATTTATGATAACCCGCGCATCGAAGGATTTACGCCGATACTTATCCATGCCATTGCCACAAGCCGCCTTGATGAAATTCAAAAAGAAAAACTGGTAGGAATTTTAAGCGATCACCAGCTTCAAGCGATGCATTCTCTTGCCTCGAGATAAGATTAATTAGTTCTGCAGCACACGCAACTCCACTCGTCTGTTTAGTTTCCGGGCCTCTTCGGTGTTTTCTTTTGAGATTGGTTGAGTTCCGCCAAAAGCCTTTGTTTTTATTCTGCTCTTATCGGCTCCTTTTGATGCAAGATAATTTTTAACAGCGGCTACGCGATCTTCAGAAAGTTTCATATTCAACTTGGGGTCGCCTTTAATATCAGTGTGTCCTTCCAATTGAATGACCATGCTTGGATTTTCTTTCAGCATTTTTACAACCTCGTTCAATTCGCCATACGAAGATGGTTCGATTTTAGCTGTACTTACGTTGAAGATCAGGTTATCCAACCTCATCAATTTTCCAACAGTACGTGTGATCTCAGCTTCAGTTGAAGCGCTGGACGGCAAACCAAGCTCAATATTTTTAATCACTTTACGATCAGTATTGGCCTCGGCGGGATCAATCATAAACTTAGCAGGTGCAAAACCAGGAGCTTCAACCGTAAGCGAATACTTTTCATTGTCAAACAAGGGAAAAGTGAAGCTACTGCCCGATAAGAATCCAACCACACTACCATACGGCAAACTCTTGTAGGAGATTTTTGCAACTACAGCCTCTTTGGTTGTAGCACTGGTAATACTTCCCTGAGCGTAGGTGAGAGTATCGATTGTTTGACTGTAACCAGCCAGAGAAGCGAACGAGAGAATTGGAAAAATGAGTTTTTTCATAGTCCTACATCTTTACAATTTTGAATTCCACTCTTCTATTTTTAGCGTTGCCATCTTTGGTGTTGGTAAGGTCGATAGGTTTTGTTTCGCCAAAGAACAGCACCGAAATTCTTTCTTTAGTAATACCCTTTTCAATTAGATAACTGGTCACCGATTTCGCACGTCTTTCTGACAAGCCCATGTTGTAATCTTCCGGGCCGGTCTGGTCCGTGTGCCCGGCAATCTCTACCTGCATGCCCGTTTTTTCGTTCATCATCGTCACAATGCGATTCAATTCAGGAAACGATTCACTCTTTAATGCGGATTTATCAAAATCAAAGAAAATATTGTTGAGTGTGATGGTCACGTTTTCCTGAATAGGCGCAACCTGAATCGGCTGAAGTTTCACATCATCATTGAAAGTGCCGGGTTTCTTAAAATCCCTTAAGTCAAGATTTTGATTTTCAGAAATATGATCCTTCGCTTCGGCGCGGAAGCCATACAAGTAACCGCCTGGCAATTGGATTTCATATTCACCAGTCTCAGGATTGGAGTGAGTTACACCCACCTCTTTACCTTCGGGCAGCTTTTCGTAGATAATTTTTGCGCCGAGAGGCTTACCTGTTTTTGCGTCGATAAGTTTTCCTTTCACGATAATGATTGGCTCAGGACTTTTGAACATTGGAGTTTTTACTCTATAGATGTCAAAATTATCTGGCGTGACGGCTCGTGAGAAATAAGCGTAGTCGCTGATGGACGGAATATTAAAAAACATGTCATCTGTCTTAGAGTTAATTTCGGGCCCCATGTTTTGAGGATCAGACCATTTCGTCCAGGTATCATCCAACCGTTTAGAAATGTAGATGTCAGCGCCCCCATATCCGCTAAATCCATTCGATGAAAAATAAAGAGTCTTATCATCTGATGCCAGGAAAGGTGTGCTCTCATCACCGGCAGTGTTCACTACTCCGCCAAGATTTAATGGTTCAGACCAGGTGCTGTCATTTTGTGCAAAGCTTACGTAGAGATCGCGTCCGCCTTTGGTATCCTCACGGTCTACAGACATCAGCATAACTTTTTGTGTGTTAGACAAAAAGTAGTGAGCACGGTCACTGTAATTGTAATTGTTCTTGATATTGATTGTCTTTGGCGGAGACCATTTTCCACCAATATTGTTGCTAACTGAAACGCCAGCTGTCATCTTGCCATTTTCATTGTATTGGTTTCCTAAGACCAATAAAACAGCCTTACCATCTGGAGTGGAACTTACTGTGTTCACAAAGTTAGGATAGGCATTGTTTAGCGAAGAGCCAGCGTTCTTAGCCAATGTCCACTTGCCATCTTGCCCGAGCTCAGAATACCAAATGTCTTCTTTGTCTTTTACGCCTCCGGCGTTTTCAGGACTGTTTTGCCTGCTGAAATACAGCGTCTTTCCATCGGGTGAAAGAAGCGCATTCAAATCATTGTATTCACTATTTACATTTTTATCAAGGCGCTCAATAATCAATCCTTTTTCCAAAAGCTCAGGCTTTATAATATCTGCGATAATAGGATAGCCCGAGTCGGAGATGGCAACGGCATCGATGGAAAAATAATCAGGCAGTGCTTTTCCATCAAATTCAAGCTTTACCGCAGCTACTTTGTACGGAGTTTTTTCCATGAAGACGTTGAGCATGCGCCCCTGTAGTGGTACAGCTTGCGGATTGAATGTATTCACTAAATATTCCTTTCCGGTTTCGTCATAAATAAAGACTTTGAAAAGCGCTCCCGGATTATAAGACTCAGCTATCGCTACCTGGCGAATTTGGATAGGGTTAGAATAACTCAGTTTAAGAAATTCAGACCGTTTGGGCTTGTCTGGAGTCCATGCTCCAGGGTTTTGGCCGCCAGCTGGCATCACATTTGGCTTGCCCAGGGCTTGCTCTGCAGAATATTGCAATGGAGTAAGTTCGGAAGAGAACTCAACTACTTTGGAAGCCCACTGAACAGATTGGCCGCTGGCAATAAAAGTAAGAGCGGAAAGTGTCAGAGTTAGTAAAAATCTATTCATAAGAAATGGGTTCTTCACAAATTAAGGGATAAACATAGTTAAAAAATAAAAAAGCCGGAAAAAACTACATGGCTGGCCTACACCTCGATTCATCAAAACACCCTTTGGGAGCTTAGAGAATGGTTTTATTCTAACGAAGTCTTATTAAATAACAAGAAACCTACATGAAGCAACACTGATAGCTGTCTATTGGGGTCGTCATAATAATTTACACTCAGGCTGATTGGCCCCACTGTGCTGTGCATTACGAAATCCGCCATTCCGGCAAAATATAACTGCTGAATCTGCTGTTCAATTTTAGCATGTTGCGTGTCGTCTTGCGCTATAGAAGCCAGAGGTTTGAAGGCATATGCCTCAAGACGAAAATCCAAATTTTTTCGAATCGTGAAAACATTGCGCCAGCCTCCGGCAACGTAATTAAATGCTCTAAAATTTTGAAGCAACAAAGTACGGCTGTCTTGAAGTGGATTGAATGCAGGAGCATTGATGATAGTACCGAAATAATTAGAGAAGGTAGGCTGGTTGGAAAAAACACCTTCTAAGAGGTAACCTGAACTGTAGAACCCTCTCCTAAAATATTGTTCAATTGAAACCTTGGCCTGTAGCCAACTTCTGTTAGCTCGGATTGGAAGTCTATTGACAGAAGTATTGCCGGGCTTATATTCTTCCAGAAGTGAAAAATAATTACCTGTTATATAAAAGGATTTTCCCTGTGATGGATACTGCTTTCGGTTGAGTGTGTTGTAGAGAACCCCAGCGCCCAATCGCACACCGGATAATTCTAATTGATCCAGCGTGTCAGTAGAGACAAGAACGTTTCGATCGATGTACTGGTCATTGTTTACAAAGTAGGCACCCTGTAAATACGTTTTGATTTGACGCCCAATCGGGAGTCCGATTTTTGCTCCGTATTTCCGATCTACACGATCAAGCACCGTTGGTGAATACTTTTTTGCAAAAATGTCGCTGCCTTGAAAAAAATTCCAAGTGTTGAACGTAGCCTCTGGCTCTATATAGAATTGTCCAAGATTAGGAAAATCAAATCGGGCTTTAGCTTGAGCAGATTTATAAAAGTCACCCGTTGCAAAATTCAGTTGAGCGTGAGTAAGGATACTCCGAAACGAATAATAATTTAATCCGAGGTAGATATTGCTCACATTGCGCGTTGCTATCACTCCTCCAAAGTCTACCTGAAAATTGCTTGGCTGCCTTCGCGCGAGTTTAAAATTATAATCCTTCGTTGCATCGTTGTAAAGAAAGCTTGGATAGACGTTGTTGAAATAATCTTCAGAGACAAGTTTGTAGTAGCCCTCCTTGATATCGTGAAAGTACAGAGGGCGTTTACCGCTTTTGAAAAAACGATTGAGGTATTTCTGCTGGCTTTTGCTGAAACCATCAAACGTAATATTGCTGACTTTGATCGGCACTGATTTGTTATTGAATTTATTGCGAGCTTCCGCTACAGCCTCACAAGTTCTTCGGGCCGCAATTTTTGACTTGATCTCTGGCATCTGCCTCATGGTTTGTATATAGCCACTGTCAATCATCGCTTTTGCCTTTGCAAAATCAAATGCCGAATAAGTTTTGAGATCGGGCTGGATGTAAATACCGTTCGTCGGAACCTTGGAAGGATCTGATTTATCGAGCAACATATAAAGCAGTGAACGCGAGATCAGTTTTTCATCTTCACCATACGGATATTTGTCATACACTTTTGATGAAACATTGCTGCCGATGATAACGTCGGGCTGAAAGGTTTTTTGTGCTACGTCCACCGGAAAGTTATTGTAAACTCCACCATCAAAAAGATACTTGCCATCAACGCGGATAGGGTTGTAAAAGAAAGGAGCTGTTTGCGTGGCACGGAGTGCATCATTCAACACCCCTTTACTTAATACTACTTGGGTTTGTGTAAAAATATCGGCTGTGACGATTCGTAATGGAATAAATAAACTGTCGAAGTTGCCTTTGGAAATAGCTGATGGCTGTGCCATTTTTTCAGCAAGAGCGAAATTGAGGGAAAGGTCATTGGCAATGCTCGTATTCAACAGTACGTTAAATGTAGAGTCGAGAGATAAATTCAATTTTAAAAATGATGGCTCGTCTTCTTTCTTATAGTAAAAATATTTATTGCCATCTTCAATGCGCCCATTCACCCAATCCAAAAACGCTTTGGATGTCATGATCTCTTCGATCTGTTCAGGACTGATGCCTGCAGCATAGCATCCACCCACAATACCGCCCATCGAGGTGCCAGCTACGTAATCTATAGGGATTTCATTTTCTTCCAGTGCCTTGAGTACACCGATGTGTGCAAGGCCTTTAGCCGCACCCCCACTCAGAACCAGACCTACTTTTTGCTGCGCAAAGGTTACAACTGACAAAAGAATTAAGAAGACACTTAAACTGAGCTTCACAAGGCTAATCTTTCTCACAGAACATAACTATAATTAACGAAGATACTATACCGAACAGAACCAAACTCTACTGAGCCGCGATGATTGGAGATCCATTTTCAAATGGGATGGCTTGCAGTTTTAATGTTGTTAACGCCATCACTTCATCAAATTGTTTCCAATTTTTTCTCTCCATAGGTTTTGAAGGTGGTAACTCCACACGCAGTGCATCTACCTGCACACCGTTGCGCCAAAATCTATAACACAAATGAGGACCGGTAGCGAGACCTGTGCTTCCAACATACCCAATTGTTTGCCCCTGTCTTACATGAGTGCCAGCCACAACACCTGCGGCAATCTTTGACATGTGCAGATAGCCTGTAGTGTACGTTCCGTTATGCCTGATTTTGACATAGTTGCCGTTGTTGGCTGTGTATTGCGCCTCCAACACGGTGCCGTCGCCAACTGTACGGATTGGTGTGCCGGTAGCAGCTGCGAAATCAGTGCCGAGGTGTGCCCGAAAAACTTTTACGACAGGATGAAACCGGCTCAGCGAATAGCGTGAACTAATGCGCGTGAACTCAATGGGATATTTCAGCAAAGCTTTTCGCAGGCTGTTGCCTTCTTCATCAAAATAGTCTACCCCATTCCCCTGATCAAATGGAAATGCATAATACGAATGGCCGGCGTGTTCAAAATAAATTCCCAGTATCCGGCCGACCCCAAAAGGGATGCTATCAACAGAATGCTCCTCAAATATTAATTTGAAACGGTCACCTTTTTGCAAATGCTGAAAGTCTACCTGCCAGCCAAAAACATCTACAAATTTATTGGTGAGCTCATGCGAGATATTTAAAGCATCAATAGTTTCATATAATGACGATGTTATCGTGCCTGCTACTGTTTTTTGTTCTGTTTTCACCTCGCGCTCGCAAGATTCAACAAGCAAAGTATCTTTTAGGTGAAAAATCACATACTCCACCGGACTGGGTTCATAAACTAAGGCAACCGCAGTTTTAAGTGAATCATTCTCAGAGATAAGAGTATATTTTTTTGATGAGACTACCCGTTTGAAATCGAAAACCTTCCGCGGCAGCAGACTTAATTGCTTTGAAACTTCGGTAGTAACAAAACTCCCTTCAAGTAAATCATCGAATAACTGATTCCGTTTTACAAGGCCTTCTTTTACTTCGCGTCCATTTACCAGCATACCATATTTAAAAACAGGCTTTTCCGAGTTTACAAGTCGCAATGAATCTATTGCGGACTCATAATCGGCCGGGCACACAAAAAAAGACGAATCACGATTAAGAAGAAAAAAAGACAGGATTAGCAGTGAAACTGCGCTTGTTGTAAGGTAAATTTTCTTCTGCGAAGCCAACGGATTGATTCAAATCAACAGCAAGTTTAACTCAAAAAATTTTGGTTAAAAAATCACCTCAAACTTCTTCTTCCCCTCATCCAAAAACCTGACAAAATTTTCGACACTCAAATCGTATGGTTTGGGCGAAACCAGCACACGCTCATCATTGCCCAGCAGTACATAAAATGGCTGCGCGTTGTTATTAAGATTGGCTATCTGCAAATCAGAATTCTGCTTGCCAATTGTCTTTTTGATTTTACTATCATATTTGGAAGTGTACCATTCACTTTCGGGCAACTCAGTTTTATCGTCAACGTAAAGAGCCACCACCACAAAATTTTCCTTCAGTCTTTTCAATACTTGAGGATCGCTCCACACACGAGCCTCCATCTCACGGCAGTTTGTACAACCGTGGCCGGTAAAGTCAATAAATAAAGGCTTGTGCTGTTGTCTTGCGCACGCCAGCGCCTGTTTGTAATCGAAATATCCGTTGAGGCCATGAGGTAAGTGGAGAAAGTCAGAATACTTTGGAATGTCACAAATTTCATTGGGCTTGTCCTTTCTGTTTGCCGCGAGCAAATCAAAGTCGTGCGTGGACATTGGAGGTAAGTAACCAGCCAATGCTTTGAGCGGAGCACCCCACATGCCAGGAACTAAATAAATCAAGAATGTGAACGTAATGATTGCCAGAGCAACCCTGAGCACACTTACAGTTTTGTCTTCGGCATCTTTGCCACTATCTCCAGGCAGGCGAAATCCTTTCATCAAATAAATACCGATCAGTGCTGTGATCACAATCCAAATAGCAAGATTGATTTCGCGATCAAGAATATGCCAATGGAATGCCTGATCGGCTATACTTAGAAATTTAAATGCTAATGCAATTTCGATAAACCCTAAAACCACTTTTACGGTGTTAAGCCATCCACCTGATTTGGGTAGTGACTTTAGCCAATTGGGAAAAAAGGCAAAGAGTGTAAATGGAATGGCGAAAGCCAAAGCGAATGCAAACATGCCGACAATTGGTTTCAAGAATTCTCCGCCTGCCGACGAAACTAAAATGCTTCCTACCAACGGGCCCGTGCAAGAGAATGAAACTAGAACCAGCGTAAAAGCCATGAAGAATACGCCGGTGAGTCCGCCTTTCTCAGCCTGTTGATCAACTTTATTGATGAAAGTTCCTGGCAGAGTGATTTCAAACAATCCTAGAAATGACAATCCGAAAACTATGAACACCGAAAAGAAAATCAAATTAGGAATCCACTCGGTAGAAAGGTGATTGGCTGTTTCGGGACCCATCAACGGTGCAAGCACTGCACCAATCAAGGTGTAGATAATTACAATTGAAAGCCCGTACATCAGTGCTTGAAATTTTGTACCA
>JABDGP010000080.1 GCA_013285945.1 Bacteroidota bacterium
AAATCAGAAAATTGATGAGAGACCTCTTGCTTTTTTAAGCACGGTGATGGAGCACTGGTTTAAATTTCCAGACAACATCAAAATAATAAGCTGGAATTTTGACTATCAAATGCAACTTGCCGCAAATGCTTTTAGCCGAGAAGAGTTTGTTGGCAATAGGCACACCCCGCCACTTATCGACTATTATCCAAGGGTAGGTGTTACTATGCAACTTACAGAAGAAGAAATCTCCATGATTCAAATGAATGGTATAGCGGGGGTTTATAGACAAGGTCATTATACTCTAAATTATTTTCTAACACCTCCTGAAAACCTTAACGATCTGTTCAAGCGAATTAAAGAAGGATATAACCTAAAAACAAACCTATTAACTTTCGGATGGGAAAAAAATCAGGTAACCGGTGGGCTCTTGAGAGAGCGAATGTCTGTTGCAAAAAAAATGGCATTTGATACTGAGATATTAGTTGTTATAGGTTATTCATTTCCGTTTTTTAATAGAGAATTTGACAAACAGATTTTTCAGGCGATTAGAGAGTCAATGAAGCTAAAGAAGATTTACTTTCAAGACCCGCATAGTGATGGAGAGTTTCTGAGAAGCCAATTTGAACTCAGTGAGGATTTAGATATTGAACATATCGAAGGGACGGAAAACTATTTTGTGCCTAAAGAATTATGACAACAGCACTAATAATTAATATCGTTGGACTGATACTGGACATTGCAGGTGTCACGGGAATATATTTCACACGCATTAAAGGCTTGGGTAGAATAGACAACCCGTTTACAATTAGATTGTCATCCACTATGCAGTGGAATGAAGCAGATGAAATTAAAACACGAATTGACGATTTAGGTAAAGACATACTAAGCAGGATGAACAGTATGATTGAGAAGACAAACCAAGCAAATGAAAGAGCGCACAATAAATCTCTTATTTGGTTTGCGCTAATTGCTGTTGGATTTCTCTTTCAACTTGTGTCTTATATTATTCAGTTAAAAGTAAGTTGCTGATCCTTAGGTCGACGCATATACAAAGAGTGGTTTTACTTAACGGCATTCCTTACTAATCAAGAAGTAAGAGAATCGTCCAGGTGAAATAAATAATCCCGTGACCTTCGTAAATCACACAATAGATAGGAGCTTATTTTAACAACAAAGCCTATGATAAAAAAAGAGAATGATATTGAAGGGTTCAAAGGATTTGAAGGAAGTCCTGAGTTACAAAAAAGAAATGACTGATTCAACACCGAGGGCTGCCGCTATAATTGGTGCAGCAGCATTCATTGCCTTAGGTCGGTGTTGTCACCGACCTATCATCACAGATGCTCATCAATATGAGTAATGAAACCCCAGTCGTCCAGGTTTAATGAGTAAAAACGAGCCGACGAAAACCAATAGTCCTGAGGTTGTCCTGGTTGAGTTCAACTTGTCAACGATAAAATAAATTACTTAGATTAGTTGATTGAGGCCGGTGACAACACCGACCTTAGGCAAATACTGAGATATTCGATTGGAGCTGACAAAGGCTATTAGTGATGCTGGTGAGCAGTTGATACAAAGTTTTGTTTTCTTAAATTAGTTTGGTTTGTGTGTCAGGACGTATCTTCAAGAAGAACAATGAAACAATCAAGTAATATTTTAATGTCAATACTAATTATCGGACTTTTGTATTCGTTCTTTAGAATGTTTACGGGTGAGGGAGGAAGTGGGCTTTATGATTTCTTCGATGCACTTGTTTATAGTTCCATTGTTTTATTTTTTACCTCTTTGACAGTTCTGTTGATTGGTATAAAAGACTTTAGAAGGCAACGAAGCACAATTATATTTATGGCTATTGGCCTTCCATTAACTATAACAGCAGTGCGTGGGACAATAGATAAAATTCATTACAACCGAACACCAGACCTATCGGTAAAATATGAGCTGCCAGTGGACAGGGCACAATATCTTTTTGATAGCACAAATATCAAGTTAGCTATTGACTCGCTGATTGCATTGAACAATAAAAAATACGGGGGGCCCGACGTGTTGTTTGGAGTTATTGATACAATAATATACTCACAAGCTGGTGACAAGGTTTTTGTTTCTTATATGAAAAAATTTGAGCCAAATGACTTGGGGAATGATTTAGATCCAGGTTATCTAGGCGCCGACAAAAGAGATAGCGTTTTTTGGCAACTGACAACCGTAAGTCATCAGATGAGTGGAAGTTTTCACGATGAAAAGACTTTAAAAAGAGAGGTGAGAAAATTCTACTTTAACCAGTTCAGTTTTCTTGACAAAGACAGTACTAAGCAGAATTATTTTTGGAGAATAGTGCGATAACGGTCTCGACAGGCATGACACACAACGATGCATACAAGTTGGTTGCCTAAGGTCGGTGTTGTCACCGACCTATCATCACAGGTGTTCTTCAAAATGAGTAATGAAACCCCAGTCGTCCAGATTTAATAAGTAAAAACGAGCCGATGAAAACCAATAGTCCTGAGGTTGTCCTGGTTGAGTTCAACTTGTCAACGATAAAATAAATTACTTAGATTAGTTGATTGAGGTCGGTGACAACACTGATCTTAGGCAAATACAGCTTTGCCTGAAGAGAAAATGACTTTAACTTTCGATCGGGGGAGTATTTTATGGCGACTAAGCTGTTCGTTTCACATTCAAAATTTTCAATCTTCTATGCAACGCACCGACATTGCACATTTTTTATAAAAGACATCCATAAAGACTAACGTCCCCTTGGGGCCAAAAAATACTATGTCCGCCATTGGCTTTTCATTATGTGAAATGGCCCCCATGCCTGAATAATATTCTTCAGTAGATGTCCAAAATGCGGTTACTCCATCCTCTTCCCTGAGATAGTCAGTCGTGTGAAGAATGGTGGGCGTTGAATAATATGAATAATAGTAGCCACCCAAGAGTGCGTTAAAACCTAAAATACTGTCGGCCGTCAAGATTTTGAATGCCTTTTTCCTATCCCTGCCTCCAGCATAACTTAGCAAGCTTTCAAATTCGCTTTTAGTGGGCAACCGCCATCCTCTAGGGCAAACTTTATTGGCTACTTCCCAGGTATATAAACGACCATACTTAATACAATTACTTATGCTGTCTCTATAACAATCAGATTGGTTTTTGGGATCATTGTATGCTAAGTTCTCAGCCATCCATTTCTGCTCACCAATTTTAACAGTCTTATATTCCGTTGGATCTCGCCAATCGGTCATCGTGCCCTTTTGACCGTGCATGTTGACCGACAACACTGAAGCAAACAAAAAAAGAAAAACACCTCTCATTTTAAATTAAATGCCTGTTCTATTTCAGATGGATAAAGACGGCAATTAGTTTCAATTGTTGTTCGCTTTACCTTTCTCCAGGGGACAGGCAAACTAACTGTGTGTACATTATATTTTCTAGTCTTTCAAGTGACTTTTACCCAAGCAGTGCATTATACTGTAAATGGTAATTGCCTTAGGTCGGTGTTGTCACCGACCTAACATCACAGGTGCTCATCAATATGAGTAATGAAGCCCCAGTCGTCCAGATTTAATAAGTAAAAACGAGCCGATGAAAACCAATAGTCTTCAGGTTGTCTACAAAGCCCTGCTTTGACAGGATTGTAGTTCATATAGTCAATTTTCTGATGAGCTACTTTTCTGTTATACATTGTTGCCTTAAATGGCCTCCTTTCCCAGAAATGATATTGCCTGTCACGCTGGGTGCTTCTGTAATTATCCAGCTCAACAGGATTTGAATCTAAAATCCTGAATTTAATTTGTTGAGCTGTGAACTTTAAGAATATTTGCTCGGTACTTTTGTATAACCAGTCATCCTGGCGGCACCACATCAGGTGAATATGGTTTGGCATAATTACAAACCCATACAACCAGATTCTCTTGTCTTGTACCATGAACCGAAGACTGTCCATCAGAATTTGCTTACGCTTATCATCATTGAGCAGAGGTTGCCAGTTAAGACAGGTGGCAGTAAAAAACTCAATACCATGTACCATATGGCAAAGATTAATAAAGAATGAAATAGTAATTGACGGTAATTAGTAATTGGTTGAGTTCAACTTGTCAACGATAAAATAAATTGATTAGATTGGTTGAGGTCGGTGACAACACCGACCTTAGGCAATATTTTTTAACCCTCAGAGTCCCAAATCGAGTGAACCCCGCGAAGGATGAAAAACGACCAGTTAAAACTTATGAAAAGTTTATTACCCAGTAATTTTATAAAATGAAAATAGAGCATCTTGCAATTTGGGTTGATGACTTAGAAACAATGAGAGCCTTCTATCTAAAATATTTTGAAACTAAATCAGGGGAAAAATACACGAATGAGAAGAACCAATACACGGCATATTTTATTTATTTTGGCGATGTCAAAACTCGCCTAGAACTTATGAATAAGCCCGACATTGCGCCAAGTATTGGACAAAGGGGATTTACTAAAGGAATTGCTCATTTCACAATTTCCGTTGGAGGGAAGGAAAAAGTAAACGAAATAACTGAAACCTTAAGAAGTGATGGCTATACCATTTTCAGAGAGCCGAGAACGACAGGCGACGGTTATTATGAGAGCGTAGTCTTAGACCCGGAAGGAAATTATTTAGAAATTTCTGCTTGAAAATTTTCTGCTTCTTCGCAGAGTCATGTCTGCGGGCCCTTCTACTGCTGGTAATTATAAACGAAAAAATGTTGACTTATATCCTTTAACCACAGAATCCGGAAGCGGGTGAAAATTGCTACACTTCAAATACCTAGCTGGGCAATTAACTGCTCATCATTATTATCCAACTTTGGTGCCTGAAATAATTTACTTGTCTTGTTTTTTTGCTTTAATCAATCTGACAAATTCGTTAATCAGCAATGCTGTAAATACACCGATCACAAAAATTGAAATAAACTGAATTGGTCTGATGTTGTCATTATCTGTCAGTCTACCGAAATTACCGATAGACAACAGCAATAGAACAGCGAGGATAACCCTTCTCTTCTTTTCCATCTGTTAATTAACCATTTGTGTTATGATGTTCAATTCCTTTTTTGCTTTTCCTAAATGCCATAAAAAACTGAAAGAGTCCAAGAAGTAAGTAAATTATAGGTAGTCCCTTCTTGCCTAAATGAAAAAAGTCAAAAGCTACAATTAGTGATAAGAAACCTTCAATTAAAAAAAATATCCCGTCGACCCAAGGTGCCTTTCTTTCCAGGGTTGGGTGAAAAAATGCTATTGCCAAGAATACAATACCAGCTAATGCAAATAATTTGTACGATTCATGGCCGCTATCATACTTTTCGTACGCGTGAATTAGAATAACAACGCCCGCACCAATGTGTGCAAAGCGTTTTTTCTTTTCGGTGTTTTTAAACAAATGATTAAAAAGCATCTTTCAAATTATATGAATCATCTAAAGCTACGGACGGCGAAGGTAACAACCAAAGATCAAAGAATTTACCTCTTTGCCAATGATAAAATAACAAACAACATAAGCCCAATACCATGTCTCTTGATAAGATATTCCGTGAAGTGCGAACTGAGGGGTATAGAGGTTGTAACTACATAGGATAAAGATATTAGGTTGATGCAGGAAGAATACCGGATGAATCTGATTTTTTGATTTATGTTGATTTCAGACTGTTGCTCAGCCTTGGATAATTTGGATCACAGTTTTACCTTGGCACAATGAAGGGATATAGTTGTTAAACACCATTTTTGAACCAATAATGATTTTAAGTAAAAAACTATTTAAAAGTAATTTGAACAAAGCTGTAAAATACTTTTTGGTATCTATGCTGATCCTTCTTCTTCCAATCCTGGACGTGGTGGCACAGGTTGATTTTCAGGATGTAAAGGAGTTCAACACACTACTAACTTTTGAAAACATTGCAGTCGACTGGAAGGGAGATGGCAAAACTCAATTACTTCTCAATGAGGGAATCAATAGTTTAAATGAAAATAAACTTGAAGCCGCTATTGCCAGCTTTAGTGATATCCTGAGTGTAAATCCAGACTTCTGGATAGCGCTGTATTTTCGCGGAGTTTGCTACAAGCGACAGTACAATGTAATAAAAGCTAAGGCTGATTTTCAAAAGCTAATCGAGCTACGTGCTGATTTACCTCAGAGTTACTTAGAGATGAGTAAAGTCAAAGTCCTGGCAGGGTATAACAGCGATGCAATACAGTTTTTAACGACTTGCATAGAGAAATTCCCAAAATATGTAAGTGCGTACTACCTGATGGGCGATGCTTACTTGGTAACAAAGGATGTAGAGAAGGCCAAATTGTATTATCAAGAATGTGAAAGAATATCTCCTAATTTCTCACCGGCCAAAGTCAAGCTTGGCCTCATTGAAATGGCCGCAACGAAAGATCCTAAAGCGGGGCTTAAATTCTTCAATGAAGTAATTGAAACTGACTCCCTTCAGAAAGAAGCACTATGGTGCCGAGCAGCAATGTACTTTAAGGAAAACCCTCGGAGGAGTCTGGTGGATATAAATACGTTGATACGCCACAGCCAGGCCAATTTAAATTTTCTGTTGCAAAGAGGATATGTACTTGTTGAACTAAGAGACTTTGAAGGCGCTTGGCGGGACTTTTACAAATTGATCTCTCAAACTCAAATCAACCCTGGCTTTTTCCGTGGCAGGGCGGCGGTCGCCGACAAAATGATTGGAATTCAAAACGTCGGGTTTTATATAGCCCGTCAGATTTACGGCCTAAGCGAAGAAAATCAGCTTGCAATCAAAAAGAGTTATTGTCTGATGTTTGCAGGGAAGGATCAAGAAGCTCTTGACGCTATAAAACTTGCAGATAAGCTTCATAACACTGCTTTTTGGCAATACTTATCGGGCCTCATCTATGAGCACCTGCGTCAAGATGAGGATGCTAAGAATCACTATTCAAAGGCAATCAAATTGGATCGGGAGATTTTTGATGCATACTGGAAAAGGGGGATTTATCGGTCGAGAGTAGCAGATTGGACCGGTGCAGAAAAGGACTTTACAGAGATGATAAGAATAAGCCCAGGAAACAAGTCCGGTTATAAATTGAGGAGCATTGCCCGCTATTTTTTGAAAGATTATAAGCATTGCATAGATGATGCTAATAAGGGTCTGCTGATTGATAGCACCGATTGTGAAATACGAAGGACGCTGGGGCAAGCTCAATTTGCGACCGATAATTTTCTCCTAGGTGTGAATGAATTATACCATTGCCGAGAGTTGGTATTCTACAATCTTGATATGGTCAAACTCCATCAAGAAATTAAAAAACTGTTGGATAAGGGAGACTCGGTGAAGGCAATGGGTTATCTCACTATGATGACTAATGCAAAGCCACTATACGAAGCGGGTACGCGTCTGAAAATCGAAGTTCTTTCTGCTCAGAAAAAATGGAATGAGCTTCACGAATTCTTAATAAATAGAGTTCACGTGTTTGCCAACCTGAATTCTGGCGAATATAAGATATACATCAATGAGCAATTGTCTCAGGTAGAAAAAATTCTCGGTCCTGGAAAAGAAAAGTCAGACTAAGTACAGCTATCAATTATTTGACATTTGCTTCCTCGGAGAGTTACCGCAAGATTTTGATTTATGTTGATTTTGGGCAGCTGCTAAGCTTTGGATAATTTGGGGTATGGTTTTAACTTGAGACAACTTATATATTAGCATGCCGTACATCAACAAACATCACAGATAATGGGCCTTCTATATCTTGTGATTATAATTTCTCTAATTTTTGCACTCTTTGTATTACTTCCACAGTTTATTAAATATTTGAATCGAAAGAGCACAAGACTAAAATTCTTGCTTTTAATCCCTTTCATTCTTCTGATGCATTCTATTTACAGTGCTATTTATCCGCCAGACAGTTTTTATAGACAGGACTTTAAAGAAGTAACAGGAGTCAATTTACCGGAATCAGCAGAAATCATTTATAAAACGGCTAGTTTTCCGGACCATTTTGGAGATTATACATCTGTGTCAATTATCAAAGTGGAGAAGCTGTTTTATAGCAGCCTTGACAGAGAGCTGATGATTAAAGGGCTAACAAAAACTTCAGAAAAAATGGGCTCACCTGAATTAGAGGAGGCATTAAGAGAAATCGAAGGAAAAAAGACTGAAAAAGAATTTAGTCTTACACAAGCGAGAGGGGTTTATTACTACGTAGCATTTTTATCGGACAAAGAGACATTATTAGTTCATAGGGT
>JABDGP010000081.1:0-6854 GCA_013285945.1 Bacteroidota bacterium
AGAATCTTGGCTGGAAATTCCGAGCTACTTGACCACTAATTTTCACCTGAAGGTGACCAACTTTTAAGAGCCGGAGCGTTCAAGCGCTTAAAATTCTTATCCTTGTGGTTAAAAACTGATGGTCACACGCCGAGGAATCTCCAGACATTGTTCAGTATAATTTCTCTCTACCATAGTTTACCGGCGCGGAATTTCCAGCCGAAGTTCTATTCATCACGAAGCCCTTTAATCGGTGGAAAATTAATTGCTTTAATGAAGTGAAAAATTGTCACAGAAAATGTAATCACAATGCCTATTAAAAGTGGTATTACGAAAAGCCAAATATTAAGATTTATTTTAAATGCAAAGTCGTCGAGCCAACTTTTTGCGAAATACCAAGCTAAAGGGCATGCCAACAGGAACGAAATAATTGTAATTTTAATTAAACCACTCTGAACAAACGAAAGTAAATTTAGGAACCCCGCACCAAATACTTTTCTGATTGAAAGCTCCTTCTGTCTATTGTAATAATTGATAGACGAGAGACCAAATAAGCCAAGACAAGAAATAAAAATTGCAACAATCAATGAAGATTGAATTGTTTTCATCCAGTCTTTTTGTGAATTGTACATGTTAGAGATAGCATCCTCCAACCAATAACTTTGCAACGGCTTGTCTTCATGCCTTTTCCAGAACTCTGCTGTGGCGTTCAGTGCCTTTTGTTCACTATTAGGTCTAACTTTTATAAAAATATTGGTAAAACCAGACTTGCCGACTTTAAAATAGGCTGGTTCAATTGATTGAGTTAAGGACTGAAAATTAAAATCTTTCACCACTCCAATAATAACTGCATTGCCCAGGGCTTTACACTGATATCCTAAATCATAATCCTCCTTTAGCGCCGATGCCAGTTTTTGGTTTATTACCACAGACTGATTTTTGATGCTATCGTTTACACTGAGATCAGATTGAAATCGTCCGTTTATTAGTTGCCAATCAAAAAATGATGGGTAGTTGAAGTCTCCCAGGAACTCAAATGCAGAAATAACTGCCCCTTCCCGGAGGGTTATCGAAGAAATACCTGGATCAATGATGTTGTATCCACAGCTGATTGATTCAATACCGTCCTTTTCAGATAAGTCTACTTTCATCAATTCTAGTAATTTCTGTGGATCGCTAGCCGAATTGTTTTCAAACAAGTCAACCACCAAAACATTTTTTGAATTAAAACCTAGACGGGAATTTTCCACATACTCGAGTTGGCTGTACATAACTGTAACAGCAATTATGAAAATGAAAGAAATACCAAATTGTAAACCTGTTATCGCCCTTGCAAAACTTGGCCTTATTTTCGCCGTTTTATTAAATCCCATTATGGCTCCCGGCCTATGGCGAATCGCCATATAAGTTGGGTAAAGGCAATTGATCAAACTAATAATAGTGATGCCGCTTACTATCGCAATGAAGAAATAAGGAGACCATAAAAATTGGTGTTGACTTAATCCTAGAGATTTTAGCACATTGTCGCTAATAATTAAGGCAATTATCATTGCTACACTTATAGACAGTACTAATATTAAAAAAGATTCAATCCAAAATTGGACGAATATATTCAATGAATTAGCCCCAAAGCTTTTTCTGATACCAATTTCATAAGTTTTTGATGCTACTCTTGTTGTTTCGATAAACGCATAATTTGATAGGCTTACAAGTAAAATCAAGGCATTAATAAATATCAAAATTATAATACTGGTTCTGTTCCCATGATTAGGCCAACCAAATGAAACCGAGTCAAGGTGAGTGTTTACGAGAGGCGTTATTTCAATAGTAAATTTGTTTTCTTCCAAAGATTTTCTTTTTATCTCTGAACGGTAATAATCCTTGGTAAAATTTACCAGCTTTGCTTTCAAGGATTGGGGATCAACTTTGGTGTTGATTTCTACGATCCCTAGAGTAAATAGAAAATCCAGGTTTTTGTTTGGAAAATTGTTTGCGCTGTACAGCAAGTGAAAAGGAAGTAACGATGAAAATTGAAAGCTTGATGTGCTGGGGCAATCCTCAACGACGGCAGTAACGATCAACTGTTTCCATGAGTTGTTCAGGTAAATAGATACGATTTGATTTAGTGCCGATTCTCTTTTTCCAAAAAATTTCCTGGCAGTTGATTTTGTAAATACAATGCTGTTAGGATTTGTCAATGAGTTTCTCAGGTTGCCCTCTAAGACTTTGTATGAAAACAATTTCATAAAGGAACTATCAACAATCAGTACTTGATCCTGAAACAAACTTTGTCCATTGGACTGAATTAAATATTTTCTTGAATTTATTATTCTACAATAGTTTTTAATTTCTGGCAAATGGCTCTGAAGATCAACAGCGAGGTCAGGAGGTATTAATACTATGCGATTTAAATCGGATTTATTTAAGCTAGACAAAAAGCCCTTGTTAGCAATCGAATTTTGCCCAAGCCCAACAAGGTCAATTCGAAAAAGCCTCTTAGCTTCTATATTGAACCTGTCAAACTCAAATTCATTGAGAATAAAATTCAGTGATAATATGCCAAAGGTTAGGGCGCAGGACAAACAAAGTATGTTAGTAACAGTGGCTAACTTCCCTCTGAGAAGACTTCTATAGCATTGCCTTAGAATAATCTTAATCATCCTTTATCTAATTAATTCCTTATATGATTTGATCAAGTGTGGATTCTTAATTGGGTTTCCGCTAATGACAATTTTATTATTGGTATCAATTAAAAAGGTCTTGAAGTCACCTTGTTGAAGGTTATTTATTCTCGAAAAATGATTGTTACAATCATAAAACACAGGTTGCTTAAACTTGGCAACATCGACGACATTATATTTCACCATATCAAAAGGAGCATCATAGGCAATAAGGATTATATCAACTCTTACACTATCAATTAATTTACGAATTCTTCTCCACCCCTGTAATTCTTCAATACAGTCAGAACATGAGGCATTTACCAATGACACAATTTTAAATTTCTTTTGACTTTGATTTATAAGATCACTCAGAAAAAGAATAGAGTCATTTACCGAATTGAATCTCTTACTTGAGTCGTCAAAAGTTATTTGTTTACCAAGGTTTCTTTTCGAGGATACCAATGAATTATTTGCTGTGTTTAAAAAGACCATAAATAAAAATCCGATAATTATCCAAATCATTGTCTTCTTATTCTCATATAAGATCCTCAAGAGCAATTTTAGGCCTACCATACTTTTATTTCAATTTAAGAAATATCAATTTTGAATTTGTAGAGATTGACGTGGTGCCAAATAAGTGTCCGTCTGCGGTTGCAGCGATATTTTGAAGAGAATATTCAGTAATCTGATATTTTTTCCGAGGCACTCCTTTCCAGTCAAATGTTAGTATTACGTTTCCCTCATCACCTTGCATAAGACAAAAGATTGAATCATTGTTTGATGTCATCGATAAATAAGCAACGCGAGTATCTTTCCTAGGAACCAGGGCTCCTCTTCTTTTGCTCTCCTTTTGATCATAGGAAGGCCAAAATAAACTGGGACCATGGATCGATATAATAGAATCACCCTTGATGTTGAATATATCGACAATATCAGCGAGAAAATACCCGACTGCAATATTTGAGCCTGAGGTGGTTAGTTTTCCTCTTAAGCAGTGCCCGTAAATATATTCCGATTCGTTATCAAAATTAGATAGCATAAAACCTTTATAACTTACGTTTCCAGTCTCATCAAAATACGCAAGTCTTCCCTTAGTATTAAAAATTGTTCCAACAAAAAGGCTATCTGCTATTTGCTCGATGGACACTAAATTGGTGAGCTGGCCATTAAGAGTAATTTCTCTTGAATATTTGTAATTAGTGGATAATACACTGTCAATGTTAATTTCAATCAATTTTGATTGAACCAAATCATGTACAAAAAGTATATTTTTTCTTTTACCCGAAAAAATTTCCCAAATGCTTAATATCTTTCCCGAGCCTCGACCATATGGGAGAAGTGTTCTCTCCACTTTGTTTTTCTGAATATCAAAAAAGAATAGTTTTTCATTTGGAGCAGCTAAGTCACTAAACACGAGATAATCATGAAACACAAGTAGCATTTCAGGGCTCTTAATTTTTGGACCGGCATCGATAAGCTTTGGGGTTACTTTATCCTCTTCAAATTCGGCCAGTTTTATAATCTTATATTTAAATTCCTTGTCAGAAAATTGATTGGAGGAGCAGCAAGTCAAGAGAACTAAGCTAAGTATTTGATATTTTATTCTCACATCGTCTGGTTTTTAAACAAAATAGGCAGTTTTAGCCGCCTATTTTGTTTGTAGAAAAAGGAACTGCCTGGTTATTGTGTCGGTCCTATGTAAATTTTATTATTATAGTTAACACCATTTAATCCACATACCCAACTCTGTTGGGGTTGACAACTACCGTCTGCCACCACCTCTGTTGTTGTTACTAGATTGATGCCGATCGCTAATACAAAGCCTAGCATCATGGACGCAATTGCGCTTGCCGTTTTTCTTGTTTTTTTCATAGTTTATTTTTTAGTAAAAAGACCTTCGCCTATTGCCCGTTAGTTACGTAAAATTTATTATTATAATTAACCCCGTTTAGACCACACACCCAACTCTGTTGTGGCGCACAATTACCATCCGCAAGGACCTCGGCTGGCGTTACAAGGCTGATTCCGATCGCGAGCATGAAGCCTAGCATCATTGACGCTATCGCGCTTGCTGTTTTTCTTGTTTTTTTCATAGTTTTAACAATTAATAATTGATTTAACTACAAATTGCCAAAAAGTTAGAATCGAGTTATGATCTCATGGGAGTAACTCCCATTGAACTTCTCTACCAACAGTAACCTAGGTGAATTTGTCAGACTTGAATTGAATTCGTTCAACATCCATGATACCTTGTACGGGACCATCTGGTCGGTAACGTGATGTACCTCAGCGGTAGAAAATCGAGACGGTTCTCTCCTATTCCGACACAAAAAACCTCGCGACAAGTAAACACCTGTCAGCAATTCACACATCTGTTCTTGAAGTTGTGCTCTTTTCGCTTTTGTGAAGCCTTTGCTTTCAAAGATCGTAAGGAGGTTTGATCAAGCGTCAGGTTCCCATATTTTTCATTTGGTGTTAGACCCTCAAGTGAAACGTGAGGACGAGAGTTGAAGTCGCCAACAATCCAAGGGATGAGTTTTTTCAAGTGGTTTCCATTCGAGACCACCATCCTGTACAAATAGTTGTACTTGATCACCTTGTTGTAGGCCTCTATCAACGAGTTTGAGCACTGTACGTCGATCATTGCTCTTTGATGAACAACAGAGACGTCGATTGATCCTTGAAAATCCAGAACACGCTATATCCTGCATATCCATCGCTACCAAAGGCGACTGCATAAATGACTCCTTTCTCGTCAGTCTTCATTTTTGTTGACGATGCCAAAAAAAACTCAATTAAAAAAAATCAAACCCTAAGAGTACACTTTGATTCGACGACATACAGTAAAATCAAACTTTTTTATTACCCGCTTTTGTTTTTTCTTTGTCAGAAAACGTCAGTTAAAAATTTACCCCAATAATTTCAACTTGAAAAAGAATAATTCTTTGAAAATAGGGAATAGTAAATATCGAATAGGCGCATTACTAAGATAAGAGCACCAACAATTAATGCAAGCCAACCTTAACAATCATATATGAAAGCATTACAAAAAATTACTCTTACGGTCGTAGCCTTCGTATTCTTCGTTAACTCAAGTTATGCTAAGCTTACACAAATTTTGGGGCCTAACCCGACTCCCGCTGGATCTACAGTGACCTACACTTTTGATAACGGGGCGTTAATTCCCAACATGTCTTGGGCAGGTACAAATGTGGCAACATGGGGTATACCAAGTGTGAGTGGTACTCAATATTCGATCACCGTCACATGGTCATCAACGGCGACGTCGGGTACCTTGTCCGTATGGGGGGGAACCGGCGATCCGGGAACACAGTATGGCGCTACACTGACCGTCACGCTCACATGTCAATACACTAACCCGGTTATGCCCTCAGGACTCACGTTTAGCGTGACCACGAATGCCTGTGGAAACAAGACAATATCTTATTCACAGACACCACCGACAGGCTATGTCTGGTATTGGCAAACTACTGCCAATGGCACTTCAACTGCGAATCCGGGTTCTTCTTACTCTGCCTCCACAAGTGGTACTTACTATGTAAATGCGATGCCTGCCTGCGGAACAACCTGGAGCCCATCTTCAGCTGCGTCACCGGCCGTTACAGTGGTCCCAGTACCGGCTGTTCCAACCGTATCGGCCAGCGCGCAATGCACATCATCGCCAGTTACCCTCACTGCAACCCCTGGTTCAAATGGCAATACGACTAATTGGTATAACGCCCAAACAGGAGGTACCGCATTTTTGTCATCGTCTGCTACCTACACGACGCCTGCAGTCACTTCAACGCAAACCTATTATGTGACTTCCTACAATTCTACGACACAATGTGAGTCCGCTACGACACCTATCAGCGTCTATCCGACTCCGAGTGCTCCCACAATTAATGTTCTGCCTTCTATTTGTATCTCTGGAAGTGGTTTGATTAAAACTGCAGTAGGAACCGGTGGAACAGCCGTTTACTGGTACTCCACTTCGACTAGTACCACGCCTTTTAGCACGAGCTCCTTTTACACCACGCCAACCCTCACGGCCACTACTACTTACTACATCGCCAGCTGGAATGCGGGAGGCTGCCTTAGTTCCCCCCTTGTTCCCGTCACTGTTCAAGTCTCCCCAGAGCCTATACCATCTGGACTTGCTGCAAGTCCAGTATGCGGGTCAGGACACTCATTTATCACTGGTTCACCGGG
>JABDGP010000081.1:6864-8035 GCA_013285945.1 Bacteroidota bacterium
GTCCATATGCAAATACCCTGAGAGTATACGCTACACCGTCATCGTCAACGCCGTTGACCCAAGGGGTGCCACCACTCACCGTAGGCGCAATATCATCGGCGACTACTTATTACGTATCTTCGTACAATACAGCTACGGGTTGTGAATCCGCCTTTGATGATAAGATACCAGTAACAGCCTCCATAGTCTCCTTACCGCCAACGGCCCCCGCCCCTATCGTATCGACAAACACATGCGGACCGAAAACGCTTTCTTATGGAGGGACCCCGCCGACCGGTACAGTTTGGTATTGGCAAGTTGCTGGCGTGACAGGTGAAGACACTTCACCAACCGCGGCTGCGGCAACGTATACAGCCTCTGCGAACGGGGCCACCACCTCTTATTACATTGGCACGCTTAACACTTCAACGGGCTGCTGGAGTGTAGGGACATCAGTGACACCGAGTGTCAATAATCCCCCTGCTACCCTGGCCCAGCCGACTAACCTAACGATAACAAATATTTCTGCTTTCAATGCCACGGCTGGTTGGGTGAGTGTAAGTGGAGCAACAGGTTATAATCTCTCATTATCAAGTATCAATGGGACTGTTGGTTTACCTAGCGTAACTAGTAATAGTTCAATAATTCCTGCACTACAAGCTTCCACTTCCTACACTTTGACAATAAGTGCAACTGGCGATAACTGCGCTTATGGAAGTCCAGCTACGATTAGCTTTACAACACTTCCTTGCTCCACCGTAACCCCGCCAACCGGTTTATCGGTTACTTCGGTTAACGGAACAACAGCCACGGTTAACTGGGCTGCCGTGACTGGGATTCCGAGCTACAATCTTTCTTATACAGGTCCTGATGGGACAACGGTTCAAATACCCGGCGTTTCTGGTACAAGTTACCCTCTTACCGGACTATCAACTTCTACCACCTATTCATTAACAATCGCGTCCAACACGGGCTCGTGTGTTTCGGGCAATTCATCTCCAATTACTTTCACAACAAATGCATGTCAATTGACAGCAATTTCTAGTGGCTCTAATCCTGCTACTACATCATTTGTGGTATTTTGGAATTCGGTTGGCTCCGGCGTAACCTATACGGTGACACTGACAGACCCATACACGCATGCACAAACTACCTACACAACGCCAGGTACAAGTGTTAGCATCCCTGGCCT
>JABDGP010000082.1:0-5920 GCA_013285945.1 Bacteroidota bacterium
CAGCGGCTCCCCCAACGCAGCCTTCACCACCGAGTATGATATCAGAGTAGTAGAAGTGTGGCCCGCGAGCCGCAATGCCAATGACGCCATGCTATCGCAGCCACCGATCTATGAAACGACCACCAGCAGCACCACCCTGATCTATGGAGCAGACGCCACACAACTTGAGCCCGGAAGAACGTATGCGTTTCGTGTGCAGGCCAAGGCGCAGGCCGGCGCAGAAGCATTAGATCTGTTCAAAAACGACGGCTACAGCGAAACCGTGACGTTTGTGTATGGCGATGCGTGCGAAGCCCCCGCGCAGATAACAGCACAAGCCGAGAGCCCGACACGGATATCACTGCAGTGGGAAGCCAGCCCCTCGCAGACCGGATATACAGTGCGCTATAGAACAAAAGACCAAGCCGATGCCAACTGGTATTCAAATACATCACTGATAACCACAGCAGAAGTAAGCGGACTGGAGCCCAAGACCACGTATGAATACCAGCTGATGGCAACGTGCGGCTACTTTGAAAGCAGCTACGGGAACCTAGCGACGATCACCACACCCGACATGGCACAGCAAGGCTACACCTGTGGAGTAGCACCGCCAAACATAAACCTGGATAAGACACAGCTGATCCCGATCCTGAAAGTAGGCGAAGTACTCAAAGCCGGAGATTTTGACGTGACCGTTACCAAGATAAGCGGAGCCAACGGCAAGTTCAGCGGAGAAGGAGCAGTAGTCGTTCCGTTTCTGAATCAAGTGAGAGGACGCGTTATCTTTAGCGACATCACCGTGAACACAGACAAACGAATGGTAGACGGAATGATGAACGTAACGGGAGGCGCAGTAGAAACAGTACCGGCAAGCGTACAAAATGCGATGGATCAACTGACACAAGGACTCAGTGCAGCAGATAGCCTACTAAATCAGATACGCCAGTATTTACCAACGACACCGCCAGACCCGAACACCTTTGTGGCAGACACACTTATCATTATAGCCGGAGGAATTAAGAGTGTGACCAAAGACTCAGAAGGAAATAGTATTGTAACAGACAACAACGGCAACAGACAAACCCTGCCGCCGGACAAGAACGTAGCCATCATAGACAAAGCAGGGAATGGAGTGATAATAAACAAACAAGGAGGAGAGACCACCACCACAAAAACAAAAGCGATAGCTACAACAAAACGAGAGTATAACCTGAGCACAACATTTGAGAACACAACCAGCTCACATTATGGCATAGACCAACAGAGCATTGATGCACTGAAAGGCAACTATGAAAAACTGAGCGACAGTTATTATGTAGCATGGAAAGCAGTGGCATCACAACAATCCGATGTTGTAAAGGCAACGACCAGCAACAGCACGATAGACGAACCCCGTATCCATTTTATTCAAAGCGCCAGTTCACCAATGCCCAATGCCGAAACCGTGACAGTCAGCGGTCCGGATAATGGCATGACCGAATCACTGGTAGCAATGTATACTCCCGCGGATACGACAAAGAAAGAACAGATCCTTGGCAAACTGAACATCATCGGCTACGACAAAAAAGATGTTACCCTGCACATCGTTCCGGTGAACGGCATAAAGTTTACGGCCACGACAGAAGAAGTACAGACACAACTGAATAAGATTTATTCTCAGGCCGTGGTAAGCTGGACAGTGCAGCTGGATAGTAACCTTACAGTAAAAGGACTAAGCACCCCATTTGATAACGGCACCAGCGGCTTGCTGAGCAACTATACCGGAGACATGAAGACCGTGATTAATGCCAAGAGCAATCTAAATGACGAAGAGTACTATTTATTCATTGTGCCGACCGGGGCAAACAACACCGAAAACGGCTACATGCCGCGCAGCAAACAGGCAGGGTTTATTTTTATTGACGGATCGGAAGACAATACCACCATCGTACACACGATGGCACACGAGCTGGGTCATGGCGCATTTACACTGAAACATACGTTTGACGAATATTCTTCATTAATAAAAGGCACAACGGACAACTTGATGGATTACGCCAACGGGACAAAACTATTCAAATACCAATGGGACCAGATTCATGATCCAGTTACAGTACTTGGGTTGTTTCAGAGCGATGAGAGCGCAGCGAGTGTGGACAATACAGCAATCTCAAAGGAGCTAACCGTCACTGTCAATACTCTTGCTTTGACTCCTGATAAGATCTTTATAGTTGCCGGTCAATCATTAAAGCTGGATGCAAAGTATAATAAAGAGAACGGGAGCGAAGTGAAGTTCAGACTCACAATAAAACCAGAAGGCGGCGCCAGTGACATCTTGAATCCTACAAATGACTGGAAGACGGTGAATAATAATGAAAGCTGGGTACTTGAGTTGAATTCTGTACAAGAAGGCAAGTACACTCTTTCCTATAAACTGGGAACCGTTGTTAGTACTGTTGATTTTTACGTTAGGAAAGAGGTGTATGATTATGCTTGTCAAGTTTGTGGCCGTAATCTCAGCTTGAGCATTGAACAAGTTCAAACCATTTTCGGTGGTAATTCAGATCTGACTGAAGAGCAAGTGAATCTTTTTAATGCTTCTTTAAAAGTCGGCAAGTTTAATACTTGTCACCGAGTAGCTCATTTTTTCTCTCAGGTAAAAGTTGAGACTGCCAACTTTAAAGCCCTTCAAGAGAGTTCCAAGTACTTGTTTCACGCAGCCCTCAGCATGTACAAGAATTATGAGTCAACTAAAAACTGGTACGGCCAGGTTTTTTTTGAAACTAAAGATTATTTGAATTATTTCCACTATCAGGTTTATGAAAAAACAAATGATAGTACCAACTCTTTTAATGGTAAAAATCATCAAACTTATACATGGAAAGCGTCTCTATTGGATACAATAAGGGTTCCAACAATGTATGGCCTTGAGGCTGGGTACTTTAAAAAACTATCATATACAAAAGCTGAAATTGGAGTAAGGGAGAAGAATTTTTTTAGCGTCATTTATTCTAATAAATATGGAAATGGGTCACCTTTAACGGAAGATGGTTATAGGTATAGAGGGCAAGGGTCGATACATCTTACATGGAGAAATAACTATCGTGATGTTAGCGAAAAATGCAATCAACTTTTTGGAACTGCTTTCGATTGGGAGAATAACCCTTCCGATCTATCGACAAACTTCAAAGCTGCAATATATTCTGGCGCAGCTTATTTTCATTATCGACTAAAAGACGATTTAAAGTTGCTAGATGGAGAAGATATTCAGGCTGTTTCATTGGCAGTAAATGGAGGAACAAATGGACTTTCGGATCGAAAAATAGCTTTTAACAATCTTATAAAATTAATGTTTTTTCAAAACTGCAAACCTATTACTCCAAAAAAATGAAAATAATCGTCGGTATTTTAATTGGGTTGCTTCCATTTTATTGTAAGTCTCAAGATGAAGGCTGTAATCGTTCAACTAAGCTCAAATCTTTATCTAAGAGAATTCCAAAAGGAGTGTGTTTAAAAGTTGGGCTAGAGTTTTCCTACGTATATGAAGACGTGGATTTAAATGGTGATGGATTAAAGGACTTTATAACGCAAGTTCGCCCAAAGAATATTCGAGATGGCGACACCCTTTTACTTCACATATATTTTCAAAGTAAAAATGGACAGTATAGCACCTTAAAAGTCTTTAATAATATTTACCCCACATATTTTAAAGATTATAGCCTTGGATATACTGTTACAAATCCAAGATTAAACGAGTTGCAAGGGAAATTTGGTGGAACATACCCTTTGGGGGAAATAGAATTTCACGAGAATCTGATCGTGATTAACCTAAAGCCAGGTGCGATAGATCATTATGCACTTTATTATCGCTTTAATAAGCAAGACTGGTATCTCGAAAGAAAGATATATAGTGAAGAAAACAGTGAAGGAGTGAGGCAAGAGCTTGCCAATGAATATTCGTGGGAAAAGAAAATATCGCTGTCGCAGTTTAACTACTTTGATTATCTGTAATTGAACTCGGTAATGAAACGACCATACTTATTCGCATTTACATTACTCTTTTGCAGCTGGTCTTGCGCACAGCAATCTAGATGCAATAGAGCATTAAGGTTCAATCATCTGAGATCAAAATTGGACTCGGTAATTTGTATTCCTGATGGATATCAAATAATGCAGATAAATAATGATTCGGACTTGACCGACGATGGTCGTAAAGATAAGGCTGTCCGATGGCAGAAGATTAAATTGATTGACGGTGATACGATTTACTACTCCATATATGTTGGAAAAGCGAGCGGCAACTGGAGACTCTATAAACGTTTGAATAATCTTAAGCCATTGTATTTTAAGAATTATGACTTCGAATCGAAAACTGGAAATGAACTTTATGATTCTATAAAAACCAATTATTCTTATCCAACCATGTCTGATGTTGAATTTGTGACCAACTCCATCAACCTAACATTCTACACCAGTGCTGTAACAATCAAAAGACTTTTCTTCACCTACTCGCTCAAAGACAGGACATGGATTTTAACGAGAGAAATACAGTGGTTTGCTCCCACGCGTTACGAAGATGATCGCAAACAAGAATATGATCGAGTTCCCGAGAATTCTATGAGGATAGATGATTTTGATATACTCAAATACATTGGATGGTAGAAGAAATGTATTTTAGTTGGTCTGCAGTATCTTTTCTAAAAGTGCCTTAACTTTTTGCTCAATCAAATCCCGCACCTCGCGAAATTGTGTCTCATCCATATCGCGCGGGTCGGGTATATTCCAGTCTTCCCGCTGACGGGCATTTACAAATGGGCACTCATCGCCACATCCCATGGTTATGGCAAATTCGTATTCAACTTTTGGAATTTCTTCAAGCGATTTTGACTCATGGCTATTCAAATCATAGCCTAATTCTTTCATAGCCTTAATTGCCTTGGGATTAATTTTACCCGATGGCCGCGATCCGGCACTGTAGGCATTTACCAGATTCTTTCCGTGCAGCGTTGCAAAACCTTGTGCCATTTGGCTGCGGTTAGAATTCTCCACGCAAACAAACAGGATATTTTTTCTGTTCATAATCCTACCGTTTTACTTCGTCTCTCCAATAAAATTGTATCTCGCCATATATCTTTCATCTTTCCGATTTTTTCACGGTAACCAATTTCCCTGAAGCCAAACTGCTTGTGAACATGAAGGCTCGTTTTATTTTCTGGAAAAATGCCCGCTTGCAACGTCCATATATTTTCTTTTTCGCTTTCGCGGATAAGTGCTTCAAGTAATTTTTTCCCTACCCCATTACTCTGGGCATTTGGATGAACATAAACGCTTACCTCTGCTACACCTGCATACACACATCGCCCTGACACAGGTGTGAGCGCGGCCCAGCCTATCACAGTTTCATCGATAGCCACGAGGCGGCAAGTTTTCAAATGATCCTTGTCCCAGGTCTCCCAACTTGGAGCTTCAGTTTGAAAAGTCGCATTACCGGTAGCAATGCCCAATTCATAGATTTCTTTAACTGAAGGATAATCTTCTGGATTTACCATTCGAATCGTCATAGGCATTAAGCTGGTGTGCAGCATGCTGAGGCTGTTTCGGTTTCATAATGCGGATCGTTGAAATCTGCATCGGCATGAAAATAATAAACTTCCCATTGTACGCCATCAGGGTCATTCACCCAAAATTTATCCTGCTTCGCATAACAACAGTTGGTGCCTACTTCTTCACGAGCCACAATTTTCTTTTTGCGCGCCTCCCACAAACGAATATTTAATTCCTCCACTGTTTCAACCTGAAATCCAAGGTGTCCAAAATTCTGCTGTACGCGTTGGGGGTTTTCTACAAACGAAATAATCAGCGATGGATTCTCTAAAACGTATTTGGCATACTGAGGCTTGACTTTTGCAGGATCCTGCCCAAAGAATTGACTATAGAAATCAACGCTTTTGCTCAGGTC
>JABDGP010000082.1:5930-7694 GCA_013285945.1 Bacteroidota bacterium
ATATAAGCTTACGTGCATTCTTGGAAATGAGTTCATAATTATTGGGTTTAAAAGTTTAACAACAATTTGGATTTTGCACCTTAGTGCGTACAAAGAATTCAGTGAAAGTCTTTTCAAATTTTTCGAAAGTCTTCCAGTTAATGCAATAACAGGATTTCACGCCATCGACTGTGCCTGTGATGAGCTCGGCCTTTAGTAACTCTTTTAGATGTTGAGAGACAGTGGACTGTGCAAGAGGTAGTACTTCAACAATTTCCCCGCAGATACATTCTTCGCGTCTCGCGATTTCTTTCAGAATCGCTATCCTCGCAGGGTGTGAAATTACACGGGCAAAATCAGCTAACTCATTTTCCTTCTTATTGAACTCCTCTTTTCGAGTGGCAGCCATATATGTATTGTATATCGTAAATATACGATTGATATTTTAAAAAGTTATTTGAATCATGAATTTTTTACTAAAAACTTAATTATTTGATTTTGATCTTCCTTTTCCGATTTTTGACGAGCACATTAAAATATTATGCTTAACCAGATAAACGAGGCAGTACGTTACATTCAAAGTCACGGAGTTACTCAACCGGAAATAGGCGTGATCCTCGGCACAGGCTTAGGGACCCGATTTGTGAAGGAAATGAAAAACACGGTGGTGATCAATTACAACTCCATTCCCCATTTTCCTATTTCTACAGTCGAATCGCACAAAGGCAAACTCATCTATGGCGAATTGAAAGGCAAGCGTGTGCTCGCCATGCAGGGACGCTTTCATTACTATGAAGGCTATGATATGCAGCAAATCACATTGCCTGTGCGTGTAATGAAATTTCTGGGAATAGATTGCCTCCTTATTTCTAACGCCGCAGGGTGTATGAATTTGAAATGGAAAAAAGGAGAACTGATGTTGATTGACGATCACATTAATCTACAACCGGATAATCCATTGCGAGGTGAAAATTTTGAAGTGCTAGGCCCGCGCTTTCCCGACATGAGCCAGCCTTATTCCAAAAAGCTTAATACACTATTAATCGCAATCGCGAAAAGCAAGAAAATAAAACTTCAACAAGGCGTATATGCTGCAGTGCAAGGCCCTAACATGGAGACGAGAGCTGAATATCGGTTTCTTCGCACTATTGGTGCAGATGCAGTTGGGATGAGCACAGTGCCGGAGGTGCTTGTAGCAAACCACATGAACTTGCCTTGTTGTGCCATCTCTGTACTGACCGACGAGTGCGACCCTGACAATTTGAAGCCGGTAAACATTTCTCAGATTATACAGACAGCAACGAAATCGGAGGCCAAGCTGACCGAATTGTATGTGGAATTGATTGGCAAGCTCTGATTTTTTATTAAATTTTAGATTCGAAGTTAGGCTCACTTTACACCAACCACTATGCTGATCAACCTTGAAACCATTCCTCACTTTTACAAAAATTATGTAAAGCAAATAGAAGAGCCAGATGTACTTCAGGCGCTGCGAATCTCAGGTCATCGCATGCAGGAATTGGTCCATTCTATTCCGGTAGCCAAAGCCGATTTTGCCTACGAGGAAGGTAAGTGGAGCATACGCGAACTGCTATGTCACGTTATGGATGCTGAACGTATTTTTAGTTACCGCGCATTGCGTTTTGCGCGTCATGATAAAACCGTTTTGCCGGGGTTTGATGAAAATGAGTATGCCAAACAAGCCAACGCCAGCGGACGGACGCTTCAAAAAATTGCCAGTGAGATGGTGCATCTTCGCGCTTCTACAATTGATTTGTTTGAAAG
>JABDGP010000083.1 GCA_013285945.1 Bacteroidota bacterium
TACTTTTTTTTCCGTAAAGGATACCGGCTCCGGTAGGCCCATACATTTTGTGCGAAGAGATACAATAGAAATCGCAATCAAGGTTTTGTACGTCAATTTCAAGATGTGCTGCAGCCTGAGCACCATCAATCAAAACTACGGCTCCAACTTCGTGAGCAAGTTGAATAACTTCCTTGATGGGATTAATCGTTCCCAAACTATTGGATGCATGGTTGATTGCAACAATTTTTGCTCTATTGGTTAAAAGCTTTTTGTAGGCATCTAAATCAATCTCACCAACTTTCGTAATTGGTATAGCCTTAAGAGTTGCCTTTTTCTCATTACACACAATTTGCCAGGGCACAATATTGGAATGATGTTCTAATCCAGAAACAATGACTTCGTCACCTTCTTTCAGAAAAGTACGGCCGTAAGATGAAGCTACTAAATTGATACTTTCTGTTACGCCACGTGTAAATATGATTTCCTCAACATGCTTTGCATTAATAAATTTTTGCATTGAATGCCGGGTCTCTTCAAATGCTTTGGTTGCTTTTTCAGCAAGTGTGTGGATTCCACGATGGATGTTGGCATTGTAGCCTTGATAATAATTTACCAAAGCGTCAATTACTTGCTTTGGCTTCTGATTGGTTGCAGCGTTGTCGAAATAGATTAGTGGTTTGCCATTTACTTTCTGATGAAGTATTGGAAACTGTGCTCTGATTTTTTCTATATCGATAGCTGTTGCCGTAGTCATTGCAAGTCAGAATTTATTTAATCGCCCTGAAATCAAATCGTCCAAATAACTTTTCAGTTCGTGATTTTTAATTGGCTCTAAAGTCTCAGCAGCGAAAGCGTAAAGCAACATAGCTTTTGCTTCTTCATGTGAAATGCCACGCGAACGCAAATAAAATAAAGCTTCCTCGTCCAACTGACCAGTGGTGCAGCCATGCGAACATTTTACATCATCGGCCCAAATCTCAAGCTGAGGCTTAGTGTTGATTGTGGAGGTATCTGTCAGTAGAATATTTCTGTTGGATTGAAAAGCATTTGTTTTTTGCGCATGTGGTCTCACAAAAATTTTCCCGTTGAATACCCCTTTCGAATTTCCATCCATCACACCTTTATACAATTCGTTACTGTGCGAATTGGGCTTTATGTGATCTACAACAGTATGGTTATCGGCTATCGTATTTCCGTTGAGCAGATACAATCCATAAAAATGCGATTCGCACTTCTCTCCGTCAATAGCAATGTTAAAGTTATTCCTAATCAATGACCCGTTCATGGTAAGAGTAAACGTGCTCAGTTTACTTTCATTCGATTGATGGATGATACTATTTGCCACCTGATGAAGCTTCCCTTCATCGTTTTGAATTTTAATATAATCGAGAGTTGCCTTTTCTTTTACAATGATCTCCTCGGCAAATGAATGGAAAATAGCATTCGCGCCCACAGAAGCTGACCGCTCGATGAGAGTTAATTCACTGCCTTCTTGCAGAACAACTAATAATCTGGTGTGACCAATAGATTGGCTATTCTCTGCATCATTAATGTGAAGAATCATTAATGGTTTTTCAACTTTAGTATTTGCAGGAACTTGAATGAAAATGCCGTCTTGCCAGAAAGCGGAATTAAGAGCTGAGAATACGTCAGCAGAATTGGCTAAATATTTTTGAAAGTAGGGAGTGGATTCTCCGTTTTCTATTGAAAGCTTGAGATTGGAAATTCTGAGTTCGCTTTCAGGGCTTACAATTTTAGAAAGCGTCTTGGAGTAAATTCCGTTAAGAAAGACTATGACGCTGGCGTCAAGGTTTGGAATTAAAAATTTTTCAATTGAATTTATATCTGACGATGAACCAGTCTTATCAAAATCAAAATTTTTCTCTAGCGCTCTGGTAATAGGAGCGAAGCGATATTCCTCCGTTTTACTATTAGGCAATCCTATTTTTTGAAAAGTGGCTAATGCTTCTCTTCGGTGATTGTCTTTAGCGTCAGCAGTTTTTTTAAAAGCGCCGCTGATTTTTTCTATCAAGTCAATATCTGAAGTTGTTGCAGTCATTAATATCAAGCTATAGCCAATTCGTTTTTAATCCAGTCGTAGCCCTTGGCCTCGAGTTCTAGCGCTAGTTCTTTGCCACCCGACTTGACAATTCGTCCTTTATAAAGAACGTGTACAAAATCAGGCACTATATATTCAAGCAGTCGCTGATAGTGAGTTACAAGAATGGTGGCGTTGTTCTTAGATCTCAGTTTGTTTACGCCATTAGCTACAATCCGCAATGCATCAATGTCGAGGCCAGAATCGGTTTCATCAAGGATTGCTAACTTTGGTTCCAGCATTGCCATTTGAAATATCTCGTTGCGTTTCTTTTCGCCTCCCGAAAACCCTTCATTCAATGAACGACTTAACAAGGATTGATCAATCTCCACGAGTTTCATTTTTTCTTTCATCAATTGAAGAAATGCTACTGCATCCAGAGGTGACATGCCGCGGTACTCACGGATTTTGTTGAGAGCCGTCTTCATAAAGTTAACTGTGCTTACTCCAGGGATTTCAACAGGATATTGAAACGCCAGAAATATTCCTTCGCAAGCTCGTTTATCGGGCTCAAGCTCCAGTAAATCTTTTCCCAAAAACTGTACATTACCTTCGGTTACTTCATAATCCTCACGACCAGCAAGAACTGACGCCAATGTACTTTTACCGGAACCGTTGGGTCCCATTATAGCATGGACTTCACCTGCATTAACCTGAAGATCAATCCCGTTAAGGATTTGCTTCTCACCAATTTTCGCCCTAAGATTTTTAACTGTCAACATTATGTTTTCCGATTTTCTAACGATCAACTAATAACTAATATCGATTAACTTCTAACCTACGCTTCCTTCCAAAGTCAACGCCAGCAGCTTCTGCGCTTCGACAGCAAACTCCATTGGCAATTGATTGAGCACTTCCTTAGCGTAACCATTGACAATCAAAGCAACAGCTGCTTCCTCGTCTATGCCGCGCTGCAAGCAATAAAATATCTGATCTTCGCCAATCTTTGACGTTGTCGCTTCGTGTTCGACCTTGGCTGTGTTATTTTCTACATCAATGTAAGGGAAGGTATGAGCACCACATTGGTCGCCCATTAATAAAGAATCGCACTGCGAAAAATTCCTTGAGTTTGTAGCGCGCTTCATAATGTGCACTTGGCCACGGTAACTATTCTGCGATTTGCCTGCCGAAATCCCTTTCGAAACAATACGGGAGCGTGTGTTCTTGCCAATGTGCGTCATCTTCGTTCCGGTATCGGCTTGCTGATAATTATTGGTCACAGCAACTGAATAAAATTCGCCCATCGAGTAATCGCCTTTCAAAACACACGACGGGTACTTCCATGTAATGGCAGAACCTGTTTCTACTTGCGTCCACGAAATTTTAGAATGATCACCGGCACAAAGTCCGCGTTTGGTTACAAAATTATAGATGCCCCCTTTCCCATTTTTATCACCCGGATACCAGTTTTGCACTGTACTGTATTTGATCTCTGCATCTTTCATTGCGTAGAGTTCAACAACAGCTGCGTGCAATTGATTTTCATCCCGCATAGGAGCGGTGCATCCTTCGAGGTAGCTAACGTAAGAGCCTTCCTCTGCAACTATCAACGTACGCTCGAACTGTCCTGTGTTTGCAGCGTTGATACGGAAGTAGGTAGAGAGTTCCATCGGGCAACGAACGCCTTTTGGAATATAACAGAACGAACCATCGCTGAAAACCGCAGAGTTAAGCGCAGCAAAATAGTTGTCGTTCATCGGCACTACACTTCCCAGGTATTTTTTAATCAACTCAGGATGCTCGCGCACGGCTTCACTGAATGAACAAAAGATGATTCCGAGTTCGCCTAATTTTTCTTTGAATGTGGTTGCTACCGAAACGCTATCAATAACGGCATCTACTGCAATACCACTTAGCCTTTTTTGTTCGGTCAATGAAATGCCCAGTTTCTCAAATGTCTTTATCAACTCCGGATCAACCTCATCAAGGCTGCTTGGGCCCGTCTTCTTTTTAGGAGCCGAATAATAGATGATGTCCTGATAATTGATTTTAGGATATTTCACGTTGGGCCATTTAGGCTCTGTCATCTTCAGCCAATTGCGATAAGCCTTTAGCCTCCATTCCAAGAGCCATTCTGGTTCTTGCTTCCGACTCGAAATAAAACGAACAGTGTCTTCACTCAGGCCTTTTGGCGACTCATCAGCCTCAAGGTCCGTAGCCCAGCCATGCTCATATTCTTTGGACGTGATATCTTCCAGTACCTGATTGTCCTTGGTCATTGTCTATTTAGACTAAGTTTAAATAAAACCCTCAAATTTACAACAATTTCCAATCCTTAAGGTTCATCGGCCCATAGAATTATTTAATTGGCCAGCTTCAGAGACCGGTTCAGGCTCTCTTCCAGTGAGATCATCGTTTCGGTACGGTCTATTCCCTCTACTTGCTGCATTTTGTCGTGCAGCACTTCTTTTAGGTGGTTGGTATCCCGGCAATGAATCTTAACAAACATCGAGTAGTTTCCGGTTGTATAATGGATATTGGTTACTTCAGGTATGTTTTTAAGTTTTGCTAATACTTTATCGTATAAAGCGCTCTTTTCCAGATAGATACCGATAAAAGCAGTGATATCGTAACCAACCTTGGCGTAGTTGATTCTTAAGGTTGTCTTATCCAAGACGCCTGCTTCTTCCATTTTATTCATACGCACGTGCACGGTGCCGGGCGAGACGTTTACCTTTCTGGCTACTTCTGTGTAAGGCCGCTTTGCATCGTCGGTCAGAAGCTCCAGTATTTTCAAATCGGTATTGTCAAATTCATAATCTGGCTGCATAAAAAGTGATATTTATTGAAATATTGATAATTTAATGTAAAATTAATAAATATAATTCAATTTAATTCGCCATTTATTGATATTAAATCATCAATACTATTACTTTGTTGAATAATTAACAATGCAGTAGTGAAGCGATGACCTTCATTGAAATTATGAAAACAAAAATTGTAGGGTGTTGAAATTGGCAGACATGCCCTCCTGTCTCGAGGGTGGAGAGTCAAGGATAAACGCAGGATAACGGATTGACCACTAAAAGTTTTTTTCTTGTCCTGTAGCTAACTTCTCCGTGGAGGTTCGACCCCTCCCTCTACAGCTGTTTATTAAAGTTAACTAAAGCCCGGTCTTCATACGGGCTTTTTTTATGTACGGAAATGGCTCAGGTCATTATTTTTCTGGATTTCAATTTCAACTACTGCTGATTAATGTTGAATTGCTAATGCCTTATTTTTTTGCATACTTGAACTTTTGATTCAGGATGTATGAATGAATTTCCCTGGTATAAGAAGTATCCCATAGGCATTCCCCACGATATAGGTGCTTTGGAATACAATTCGATGGTAGAATTATATGAGGCGGCATCTAAAAAGTATCGCGAACTGATTGCTTATGAGTGCCTTGGCGGTAAACTGACTTTCGGTGATGTCGACAGGCTGTCTACCGACTTTGCTGCTTACCTTCAGAAAGATCTTGAGCTGAAAAAAGGAGACCGTATTGCCATACAAATGCCCAATCTTCTTCAATTTCCTGTGGCCTTCATTGGTGCATTGAAAGCCGGATTGACCGTAGTGAATACGAACCCATTGTACACAGCCCGGGAAATGGAACATCAGTTTAAAGACGCAGGCATTTCTGCATTGGTAATCGTATCCAACTTTGCACACAATCTGGAAGCAGTTGCCGATAAAATTCCGGCCAAGCATTACATCATCACCGACATGGGTGACCTTGTGGGAGGCTTCAAAGGCTGGCTTGTAAATTTTGTAGTTAAATACATAAAGAAATTGGTGCCCGCATATCATCTGCCTCATGCTCATTCATTTAAAGATGCTATGAAAAAGGGGGCAAGCCTTTCGCTGGATAGGCCTAAAATTGAAAGCGAGGATTTGGCTGTATTGCAGTACACAGGTGGCACTACCGGAATTTCAAAAGGAGCGCAGCTCTCACATCGCAACCTGATTGCACATAATCAGATGATCGCTCATTGGTTCAGTCCTATCATGAGGAAAGACATGCAGGAGACCGTAGTTACACCATTGCCGCTGTATCACATCTTTGCTCTCTCAGTAAACCTGACACTGATGTATTACACGGGGCTACGAAACATTCTGATCACCAACCCTCGCGACATGAATGGCTTTATTAAGGAGCTGAAGAAATACAGATTTTCAACTTTTTTAGGAGTTAATACATTGTTTAATGGAATGCTTCATCATCCTGGTTTTGCGAGCCTAGATTTTTCACATTTGAAAGGAGCTGTTGGTGGCGGGATGGCTGTTCAAGACGCGGTTGCCGCCAAGTGGCAGGAAGTAACAGGAAGCCCATTAGTGGAAGGATATGGATTGAGTGAAACTTCACCAGTACTATGTTGTAACCCATTGGATGGAACGCAGAAAAGAGGAACGATTGGCTTACCGATGCCAAGTACAGAAGTTGCAATTTTTGATGAAGATGGAAATCAATTGAAACAAGGTGAAACTGGCGAGATATGTGCGCGTGGTCCGCAGGTAATGCGTGGGTATTGGCAGAAAGATAATGCAGGCGTGTTTTTTAATAACGAATGGTTTCGCACCGGCGATATTGGCCTGATGGACACTGACGGATTCTTTAAAATTGTTGATCGTAAAAAAGACATGATTAAGGTATCAGGCTTCAATGTATTTCCAAATGAAATCGAAAACGTAATTGCGTCACACCCCAAAGTGTTGGAAGTAGCCGCTATCGGTGTGCCGGATGCTAAATCGGGCGAAGTCATCAAAGTATTTATCGTAAAGAAAGATCAAAGCCTTACAGAGGAAGAGTTAAGAAAATTCTGCCATGAAAATCTTACGAATTATAAGGTTCCTAAATATTTTGTTTTCCGGACGGAACTGCCAAAGACGAACGTAGGCAAAATCCTTCGCCGAGTACTGAAGGAAGAAGAGGCCAAGGCAGCTTAATTAATCAATGATCAATTTTCAATTCTCATTATTGATGAAAAAATTCTTTTTAGCAATCCTGTTGTTTGCTCCATTTTTATTTTCATTTCATCGTGAAGTCGCTTTGTCACAGAAAGTAGCAGGTGACTCAGTTCTTTATTCGCGGGAGAAGCATTTTAAAAACATTCGTCAATTAACTTTTGGGGCCGACAATGCCGAAGCCTACTGGAGTTTTGATGGTAAATATTTCAGTTTTCAATCCAATAATAAAGGCTGGGGGTTGAGTTGCGACCAAATCTTCTATATGCCGCTCGAAGGAGTTGATTTGAGCAAGGGTGCAAAGCCACAACTTATCAGCACAGGCATGGGACGCACAACGTGTTCTTTCTTTATGCCGGATGGGAAATCTGTTTTATATGCTTCGACACACTTAGGTGGAAAAGAATGCCCCAAAGATGTAGAACGCAAGCCGGGTGGAAAATACTTGTGGCCGGTATACGACACCTACGATATTTTCGTGGCAGATCTGAGCGGAAAGATAATC
>JABDGP010000084.1 GCA_013285945.1 Bacteroidota bacterium
GAAAATTTTCTCAATGAAGTCATTCACGATTTATACAAGCAAAGAATTCAATCTGTAATTATTGAAGGCGGCGCGCTGACACTTCAACTATTTATAGAATCAAAAATATGGGATGAAGCTAGAGTTTTTACTTCGCCAAGAACATTTGGTGAAGGAATTGCTTCTCCAATAATTCAAGGAACACTCAGAGTTCAAGAAAACATTGATTCCGATCGTTTGGAATTCTTTATTCCGCATTAAAAAAGAAACCCCGGCCTGACCGAGGTTCCATTCTTAATTTCATATTCTCTTTTAAGAATTATAGACCGCAACAAATTCCTTAGCGAAGGATTCAAGCTTCACCTTGCCGAGCGCAGGTTTGTTTTTCCAATAGTCGGCTTGGATTGTTCCATTCTTGAAGGCAATCCCCATTTCTAGGTAGCCATTGGCAACTTCCTTATTCAGGCCTCCTTGCAACATTCCGTTCAATGCATCTTCGTTTTTAAATTCCATCCAGGGTATGCCCGGTTTTCCAACGGCCTTACCTAATATTTCTGCGATCTCTTTTGGATGGCGTTCATCGCTGGCAACATACCGAATCGAATGACCCTTAAATTTTAATGCGAGAAGTTCGGCAGCCACAACATCGGCGATGTCAGTAGTATGAGTGAGGATCAGCTTTTCATTCGAGCTTCCAAAATTTGATCCCATTACGTTCATGTGTTTGATCATCGGAATCATCCCCATCAGGTTGTTATAGAAATAAGACGGGCGAACAATTTTTAAGTTGAGATTTTTCAATTGATTGAGATGCCATTCTGCAACCGATAACCCGTCGATCGGACCAGCACCTTTGCCCAGATGAGCACCAATACTGCTAAGAAAGACCACATGACTGATTCCGTTTGCTTTAACAGCATCCATATAGCCAACAATCACTTTTTTCTGATAGTCGGCCCAGCGCCCTGTAAGATTCATGTTGGGAGGGATCATCAAATAGGCAGCCTGTGCCCCTGCAAATGCCCGCTTCAAAAAACCGACATCTTCCACCGAGCCGACCGCTGGAATTGCTCCCAAGGCTTCTATGTCTTTTGACTTGCCTGAATTGCTTGTGATTACGGTTACGGTGTGGCCAGCTGATTTTAATTTCTGCACAACGGGTTTACTGATGTTGCCCAATGAGCCTGTAATGATATAATTCATGATTGTTTGGAGGTTGGTTTCAGTCTTAACAGAATAGCGCTCTTGGAAGTTTCCCGGCTGCCCCTGTTTTTTCTCAACTGCGGACACTCTTGTCCGACTGCGAACGAGGTAGTTGACAGAATATGTTTTATTTTCGTTAGTTGATATAAAATTCAGGCACAACTATTGCAAAAAGACAGTTATGGAAACTCAAAAAGTAAAAACCTGCTTTACAATAACTTTCACTCCGGAACAATATCTCCACGCCAAGGCTTATGTGGAGGATATGAAAAAACACCCACAGCGTGTGTTCTGGCAAGGCAAGCAAAGCAAATCAGATGATGAGCTGGTAATTGAGCAGATTGCCCACCGCATTTTGTCAGGGTTCTATAATGATGACCCTTTCAATGCCGGGAAGCACATCATGCGCATGGACAGCATGGCTACGGCTTGAGATGTTGATTGTTAAAAGTTAACTAGGCTATGTCCTATTAGCAAATAACGATTAACGAATTCATACTCTCTCTAAAACCTTCTCAATCAGGTTTTCAATAACCTTATTTGGGTTTTTAACAACTTTATTTTTTATTCTGTTTGCCAGAATCGCGTTTACGCTCAAAGCTTCATGGCCAAGGAGTCGAGCCATGGCGTAGTATCCGGCAGTCTCCATTTCAAAATTAGTAAGCCAAAAATCCCCCTTATGGTAGTAGTTTAAATCTTCCAAAAGGTGCGGAAATCGGATTGGCGCCCGAAGCTCCCTTCCTTGTGGTGCATAAAAACCTGGGCTTGTTACGGTATTGCCTCTGATCATATCAAAGCCTATCCGGTCTAGCAAGTTTTCTGATCCGCGAACAACGTAAGGCATAAACGGAAGCCCGGTTTTTTTTTGAATATCATGCGCAAGACCAGCCTCTTCATCATTCATCGGCAGATCATAAAAATTCATCAGGTTATCAAGGCCAACGGCAAAATCAGAAACCAGAAATGAGCCAAGTGGTATATCTTCTTGCAGCGCACCTGACGTGCCGATTCGGATGACTCGTAGTTTTTTCTTTCTGGGCTTTAACTCACGGGTCTTCAAGTCAATGTTGACCAGTGCATCTAATTCGGAAAAGAATATTTCAACATTATCTGTACCGATGCCAGTGCTGATGACGGTAATTTTTTTACCATTGAATTTTCCTACGTGTGTGATGAACTCACGCTTGTTCATCTCGAATTCTACTTCATCAAAAAACTGACTCACCATATATACCCGGCTCGGATCACCCACTGCAATAATTGTATCACTGATGTGTTTGGGTAATAAGTTTAAATGATAGACACTGCCATCAGCATTGAGAAGAAGATCAGTTTCAGAAATTTTGGGCATCGTAGTCCAATTTATTGACAATCCCTTCAAAATTCAAATGCTCCCAATTGTTTTCTATGTCGCTGGTTTGCATAACGCCATCCATAATTTTTTTTTGCTTTTGCCCGATTGCTAAGGCATCTGAATAACGAATGTCTTCTCGAAAGGTGACCATTGAGTAAAGAGGAATCCATTTCTCAGGAAACAGCTGATTTAATTTAGCTTCGATTTTTTTTCTTAATAAAAATTTAGCGTCAGCCACTAAGTCTCGCATTTCAATAAAATTATCCAACGCCAATTCCGCAATCGAATCGGTATCCGGCTTTCTTGTTTTTTGAAATTCGCTAAATATACTTTTCCAATCATCAGCCTTATCGATCAGTTGATTTAAAACTCGACAGTCTTCAAATCCGGCGTTCATTCCTTGTCCATAAAATGGAACGATAGCATGAGCAGCATCGCCAATCAGCAAGGTATTATTCTTCGCCCATGGAAAACACTTCACTGTAACCAATGAAGACGCAGGACTGTTCATAAAACCTTCAACTGCATTGGCCATCAATGCTTCTGCATCAGGGAAAGTTTGCTTTAAAAATTCGGCAACTTCCTTTTCTTTTTTTAACGAACTAAATGACAATGGCCCTTCAAATGGAAAGAATAATGTGCAGGTGAAACTTCCATCCGGGTTGGGAAGGGCGATGAGCATAAAGCTTTCACGAGGCCAGATGTGTAATGCATTTTTTTCTAATTGAAAACCTCCGTTTTCACTTGCCGGTATGTGCAGCTCTTTATAACCGTGAGCGATATAATTCTGAGAATAATCGAAACGATCATTTATTTGCATTCCACTGCGAACCGTTGAAAACGCACCGTCTGCTCCGATGATTGTATCAGACTCGCTAGGGCCTGAGTTTGAGAATGAGATTTGAGTTTTGTCAAAGTCAATAGTTGTTAGTCGCTGCTCAAAATGAAATTCAACACCAAGCGATTCCGCCTTATCCATCAATACAATGTTCAAATTACTTCTGGAAATGGAGTTGATAAACTGCCCGGTTTTTCCGTATGGCTGAAAAGTAAGTTTACCCGACCTGTCGTGCATAACACGACCATGCATAGGAATAGCGGTGCGCCTGATTTCATTCGTCAGCCCGACTTCGTCCAGTGCACGAAGACCACGATTACTTAACGCAAGGTTGATTGATCGTCCTCCATCCACGGCTTGCTTACGCATGTCGCCCCGGCGTTCGAAAACTGAAACCCGATGTCCGCGTTTGGCTAAATAAATTGAAAGCAGCGATCCTACGAGCCCGGCACCGGCAATGGCGATGTGTTGTTTATTTTTCATAGGTCAATGACTAGTCGCCTGGCCACTTGGAGTGGCCGGGCGACTTTCTATTTTCATAATGACATCTTCATTAACTGCAACATCTCTTGAAAGGCGTGCAAATGACATTGGCTCGCTAGGAATTTCTAAAAATTCAAAAGCAATTTCTTTGTTGCAAATACCGGTAGCAAGGTCGAAATATTCTGAGTAAGACGAGTGTGGCCATTCATTGAAGTCATTTGCCAGATTTGCTTTCAATGGATTTTGATGTATGTAATGGAAGCAAGTTGAAGCATGGTCATTCAGTAGTTCAATCACCTTTATTTTCGATTGGAATAATGAACCTGTTTTATTTTCTTGAATATTAATGGCTCTTGTATATGAGCTTTGAAGGGTTCCTAGTTTTTGCTCAAGAATTTGCAATAAGGGCTTCGACTTTACTTTCAAGCCGATTGAGTTTTCATTTAAATATAACATTAGATGAAAATGATTTGGCATTAGGCAATAAGCAATAATATCACAGTGCCCGCAGAGTATACTTTTTAGTTTAGATGTAAAAAAAACATAATTTCTTTGCTGAGGAAAAATTAATTGCTGATTATTCCCTCGGTTGAACACATGATAAAAATTATCGCCGCTGAATTTCATAGTTATGATTTGATTAGTCACCCGACCACTTCAAATGGCCAGGTATGACTCACAATAAAGCAATTTTAAAAACCTCCGAAAACCTATAAACTTCTTCAAATGTATTGTACAGCGGTACCGGAGCTACACGGATTACATCAGGCTCACGCCAGTCGGCAATTACTCCGGCTTTGGTGATCTTGCTGAAGACTTTCTTTCCATTTTTTTTCATTAATAATGAAAGCTGACAACCTCGCTCGTCAGTGTTGGTTGGCGTGATGATGGTGAAATGTTCGTTATAGTTCTCGATTGACCGCAAAAGAAACTCCAAATAACTTGTAAGCGAAATGCTTTTTTTGCGAAGGTTATTTATTCCTGCGTCATCAAAGATTTCAAGTGATGCTAGTTGTGCTGCTCCCGGCAAAATTGGGAAATTAGAAAGCTGCCAGCCGTCAACTCCACGCATAGGCTTAAAGCCTTTTTTCATTTGAAAGCGTTCTTTGTCACGGTGACCCCACCAACCGGCGAACCGAGGGAGTTCAAAGTCGGCAGCGTGCTTTTCATGAACAAAAACTCCCGCAAGGCCACCAGGTCCTGAATTCAAATACTTGTAGCCGCACCATACTGCAAAGTCGACCTGTTGTTTATGGAGTTGTAAAGGCACATTGCCGATAGAGTGGGCTAAATCAAAACCAACATACGCTCCGGCTTCATGGCCAGCTTTGGTAATTTTCTCTAAGTCGAAAAACTGCCCTGTATAATATTGCACCGCGCCAAAGATGACAAGCGCCAATTCATTTTTATTTTCGTCAATAGCTTGAAGGATGTCTTCTGTTCGCAACGTGAATTCTCCATTTCGGGGAGTTAATTCAATGATTGCTTTTTCCGGATCAAGACCATGAAACTTGGCTTGCGATTCAAATGCATATTGATCAGAAGAAAAAGCGCCGGCTTCAGTTAGAATTTTAAAACGGATTTTTGTCGGTTGATAAAATGAGACCATCATCAGGTGCAAGTTCACTGTAAGCTGATTCATGGCCACAACCTCGACTGGTTTAGCGCCAACTATCTTTGCCAACGAGCTCTTACTGAATTTGTGATAGTGGAGCCATGGTCTTTTCGAATGGAAGTGACCTTCAACGCCAAGCTTTGCCCAATCACTTAATTCCTCATCTACGATTTTTCTTGTTGACTTTGGTTGCAGGCCAAGGGAGTTGCCTGTAAGATAGATCGCAGTCTTGCCTTTGAGTTTTGGGAGATGGAATTTGGTTCGAAAAGCGTGAAGCGGATCCTGACTGTCTAGTTTTTTTGCGAACCGAATTGAGTTTTCAAACTTCATGTAGAATTAAAAGCTAAAGGTATTAAAATAATGAAAGCTGTTCCTGAATTGCACCCTCGTGCTGAAGCAACCATATTTTTTTATCCATGCCACCACCATAACCAACTAAGTCACCATTCTTGCCGATCACCCGATGGCAAGGCACAACAATAGCTACAGGATTTTGCCCGTTTGCCAGTCCGACTGCGCGAATGGATTTGATATCCCCAACTCGAATAGCCAGCGCCTCATATGAAATGGTTTTCCCATACGGAATATTCAGGAGTTCATTCCAAACCTTCACTTGGAACTCGGTTCCGATCAAATCCATTTCGAATGAAAAGAATTTGCGACCCAGATAAAAGTATTCTTCTAACTCAGCTATACATTGGTCGATAATCGCGGTTCGGATTTCTTCACGCTTCTCGTCTCGCAGAAAACCCAAGACGGTTATTTTTTCATGCTCTGATTCTATCTGCAATTCTCCGACTGGAGAAGAATAGTAGGCAATGCCCTTCATGAAATTTAGACAAATCGGGAATCAGCGTCCATCACTGTGCCGCATTTTTTGCAGGTCCGTAATTCCTTCGACCCATAAAATTCGCGGAAGCGTGGAAGAAAATCTTTTTCAATATTGTCGAGGTGGAAGCGGTATTCGTGAAGCTTGGTGTTGCAATTATCACAAAACCAGATTAGCCCGTCTTGATAAGTGTTTGCCGAGCGTTTGCACTCAATCACCAAGCCGACTGATTCTGCCGGACGCTCAGGCCGATGTGGAGTATTAGCCGGAAGTAAAAACATTTCTCCTTCCTTAATAGCGATGTCAACTGCTTTTCCATCCTCTTGAATACGCACGTTGATATTTCCTTGAAGTTGATAAAAGAGTTCTTCAGTTTGGTTGAAATGATAATCTTTGCGCGCGTTCGGTCCACCCACTACCATCACAATGTAATCTCCTGCGTCCGCATACAGATTTTTATTTCCTACCGGAGGCTTAAGCAAATCACGATTGTCGGTGATCCACTGTTTTAAATTGAAGGGTCTGCGGATAGCCATAGCATTAGAATTTTACAAATCAAAATTAGCTAAATCTAAATCGTTCTGCCTTATAGTTGCTACTTATGTCTTCTATTAAAGATTCTCATAAATAATCGCGGCACCTTGCCCTACGCCAATGCACATGGTAGCGAGCCCGTATTTTACTTTTCTTTTTTGCATTTCGTGGATGAGAGTTGCGCTGATGCGAACACCGCTGCAGCCCAGAGGATGACCGATTGCAATGGCACCACCGTTTACATTAACAATGGCGGGATCAAGCACTAGATCGCGGACGCAGGCAAGAGACTGTGAGGCAAAGGCTTCATTCAATTCTACCAGGCCGATGTCAATAATTTTTAGCCCGGCACGTTGCAATGCTTTCTGTGAAGCAGGTACCGGCCCGATGCCCATATAGGCAGGATCAACTCCGGCAATCGCCATTGAGACAACACGAGCAAGTGGTTTCAAATTATTCTTCTTTACGAATTCTTCGCTCGCGATCAGTGATGCGGCAGCTCCGTCATTAATACCCGAAGAATTTCCGGCGGTCACACTTCCTCCCTCTTTGAAAGCCGGTTTAAGCGCAGCTAATTTTTCTAAAGATGTTTCGCGAGGATATTCATCTTTATCAAAAATAAAAGTCTCTTTTCCTCGAGTGACTGTTACAGGAACTAACTCTTCTTTGAATTTCC
>JABDGP010000085.1 GCA_013285945.1 Bacteroidota bacterium
GTAAACCGGCTTATCGTATCATTGTCGGTAAAAATGGATTGTGTATTGTTTTGTGCTTTAAATCCGGTACCACCGGCTTGGCCTGTTACTACAAAAGTGCCCTCGCCTGAAATAGACCAGTTGGTAGAACCCTCTCCGCCAACTTTGCCATCTGCCACAAATCCTTTGGTGTGACTGATCTGGTGTGTAGCCGACTGACCGACTACAAAGTGTGAATTGAAGGCTGCCAGATTCTTGGTTCTGTCCAGATCAAGGATTTTCTTTTCATGAACTCCACCTGCCTGGCTCTTGTCGAGCGTGATAAGCACCGTAACCGACGGGTCCAGTATTTTGCCCATGATGATATCGTTCAGCTCATCATCATCATAACCAAACATATTGAGGTAAAGAGAAACACTGCAGCGCGAGAGTACATATTTTAAAACATCATGCACATCATCGCGGCCTACATAAAACAAGTGGAAGTCGTTACTGGCATTTGTCGAAAATGATTTCTCTTGTGTGTACTGCTGCAAATCGAGCAGGTTAAATGTTTGAAGGCTCTGCGTTTTGTCGCCAGAGACATTACTTGGGCTTTTCTTTTTTGCCATGGGTTTGGTTTTTATGTTGATTTATAGGTGTGTCAATCGCAGTAACATAAATAGCTTATCGATTTGGTATTTTATCATTTATGTACTTTAAGTAATTGTGAATTCCGGTGGTATAAACATCATTTGAACAGGCAGCACGAGATTAAGAACCGGTAGAATAAATATAGGTAGGTGCGTATTATTAAAACACGGGAAAATCCCCGGCAGGCATACGGTATTTTTCCCCGAAGAAGATTCTATGAAAGTGTACAAACTTCAAGAATCTTATATCTGAGTTCTGCACACTTAACTCAAATGACTTCATCATAGAGATTTATGTATTAAGATTTGTAAGCAGTATTCTCTAACTTTCCTCTATGGCCAGCGCAAACAAAACTTTACCAAGAATAGCAGGAGTCTTGATTCTCGTGCAAAGTGTAATAGGCTTTTTGATCAACGAAGTGTTGGCCGGCCCCTATACATTTGCAAAAGATTATCTCACCGTCGTTTCGGCACATTCTTTTGAAGTAACCATCGCTATGCTCCTGGGGGTTGTTGATGGTGCTATCTCCATTTCTTTTGCGGCTATGCTTTTGCCAATCTTTAAGAAGCAAAGTGAAATAGCTGCGTACGCCTTTCTTGCATTCAGTGTTTTAGGTTTTATGGTCAATGCAATTGATGGCGCCAATATGCAATCGCTCCTTACGTTAAGCAAAGAATATGTAAGCGCAGCAAACCCCGACGCTCATTATTTTCAAACTATGGGTGCGGTGGCTTATGCTACTCGCCTATGGACTCACCTGATGACACTGTTGGTGGCGTGTTTTCCATCTGCTGTCTTTTATTATTTGTTGTTTTCTTCAAGGCTCGTCCCTCGCTTTATTTCTGTGTGGGGATTTATCAGCGTGGCCTTGATGGCGCTTGCAGTGCTATTGATTATTTTCGGGCAAGGTACTTACATGATGCTATTCTTACCCATGGGGCTAAACCAACTGGTGCTAGTCGGCTGGCTAATAATTAAAGGATTTAAGAATCGGGAACTACACATTAATATATGAGACAGAAGCTAAACCTGATAACACTGGGTGTTGATGACTTTCAGCGATCGCTCGACTTTTATGAAAAAGGCCTGGGCTGGAAGAAATCTGACAAGAGTATGGATAACCTTGCCTTGTTTCCTTTGGGCGGAATTACATTGTCGCTGTACCCGCGACAAGAACTTGCCGATGATGCTAACTTAAAATATTCACCCACGGAGTTTTCGGGGCTAACGCTTTCATTCAATACCAAATCAGAAAAAGAGGTAGATGAAGTATTAACAAAAGTCAAGGCACTCGGTGCCACCATTATTAAACCTGCGCAGAAAGTTTTTTGGGGAGGTTACAGTGGATATTTCAAAGACCTGGATGGATATGTAATTGAAGTAGCTTACAATCCCTTTTGGGAAATGGATGAAAACGACAACTTAAAATTGTAATGGAGGCTTGTGTTACTTTCTAAAGCCTGAAGGATGTAGCTATAGCTAGCGCAAGAAACCCGGTAAGCAAGAGCACATAACTGTATTCACTCAGAATCTGAACTTGCGCATAGTGGCCGATGATTCCTGCAATGCCACAGGCAAGACCAAATTATTTTTTTTGGTGCAACGGGTGCTGACATAATTAGTTGGTTAATGAACCTAAAGGTGAGAAACTCTCTTGCCACCGTCTTGCAGATGTAATTCTATAAGTTACATAATTCACAGGCGCCTGTAGCCGATTCGATAGCTTCATCCGTAACATATGTAAGACTTCCACGCCGGCGTGTAACTCTTTACGCTGCCAATACTATTTCCTTTGTCCACCTCGATAAAATAATAGTATCACCAAACTAACAACACCATGAAAAATATTTTAGGTATGATAATGCTGGCTGTCGGCCTTTTGGTTGTGCAAGCCTGTGGACCGAAGAAAACCGGTGAAGCAACTGAAGAGACTTCGGTAGCAAAACAAGATGTGGCACTGGCGGCCTCAGAGAAAAAAGCAAAAGCAGAAAAGCAAAGGAAAGAGCGTGCCGAGCGCAGAAAAATTGCTTATGAAAAATTGTGTATGGATACTCCCAGTTACAAAGACGCCAAGGGAAACCTGATTTACAACAAGGCAGAGTCTGAGCCGTCATTTGTTGGTGGCAACAAAGCGATGATGACGTATTTACATGATAATGTAAAATTTCCACAGGATGCTCTTAATAATGGAGAAGAAGGTCTTGTATATGTTGACTTCGTGGTTGCCAAAGACGGAAGTGTACGCGAAGCTGAAGTAACGAATTTCACAAATGAAGATGTTGATCAGAGTTTTCGCACCGAGGCTATTCGTGTAGTTGCCTCTATGCCAAAATGGGTGGCCGGTCTTCAGCGCGGTAAAGCAGTGGATGTAAAATACAGCCTGCCTATTTCATTTGAGCTTCAATAGGCCGTCACAAATCTTTCGGTGGTGAAGAATACCGTCGAAGATGAATTATAGTGTCTTCTATTGAAATCTTTATTCGAAGTAAACTTTAAACTGATCTTTTATGAAAAAAATAATTAAACTTTTGACTGTCTGCATTATTGCAGGAACTCTTTCAAGCTGCGCAACAGTTTTTGGCGGACAGACGACGACCTATCAAAGAACCAAACCAGCTCCGGGTCAGCCTCAACGAAGGATCAGGGGTGTTGCTTTAGTTTGTGATATTGTTTTATTCTGGCCTGGTGCCATTGTAGATTTTGCAACAGGCGCCATCTACAGACCTGAATAAAGTGTACCGTTCTTTGCCAATTGATTCTTCACGCTGTGAACTCTCTCATATAATCTTTAGCGAAAGCGCGAATATATTTTTGAACTATCAGTGCGAAGAAATCTTTGGTAGGACGGGATGTTTGGTTTTATAACACTCTTAATAGCCCGGATCAAGCCCTTGTTTGGCTGATTTGAGAAGATCACAACACCTTGCGGGCCTTTCATATAATCTGTATAGTTGTCGTAGGCATTCATCGGATAAGCCGGAGCATATTTTGCGAGGTAGCTTATAATCTTTGAGTTGGTCATGGCAATCTCTTCTTCAAGAGATAGAACCCGGGTGGTTTCCATAATCTTTCGTTTGAACGCACTTTCTGATAAGTAGGAGTATATTCTTACCTCTTCCAGCATTCTGATTTTCTGTTTAAGAGGCACCTGCACTTTTAAGTTACCCAGAAGAGTATCATATATTATAGTAAGGTCGTGATAGCTGACATGAGAGAAATGGATTGTGTCGCTAGGCTTTACAAGGAGCGAAAAGCTTCCGTCATCATTACTCATAGTACTGTAGTGGTGAGTCCAGATGTACGCCTGTGGAATCGATTGTGAAGTAGCTGAATCAATTACATGTCCCGAAAACCTGGTGTAACGATTGTTTGCGATTTGAGCTTGTGATAAGGCCTGGAACGAGACGACAAGAAAAAGTAATAAAGGTTGAAGCCTCAACCGGATTGTACGAAATAAAAACTCAGAAGGGATCATCCGGGCTTAGTTAAATAGAAGACTCTTGGAAGATGCGCGCGACTAACTGTAAGATGATAGCGCCAAACAAAAAGTTTTAGATACAGTCACCCTTCAGGTAGATGTTATTTAAAAATATGTTTTTTAACTTCAGCCGAAATCGGAACAGAAGATAATGAGCGCCAACTACACAACGGAGAAGAAATTTGACAAGACCGACTTTACAGTAACCCCTTTTGTGAAAGGCGAATATGAAAACTGCGCGTTTGTCAACTGTAATCTCTCTGAAGCTGATCTCTCTGCATGCATATTCATAGAATGTGAATTTTCGGGTTGCAATCTGAGCCTGGCGAAACTCAGCAAAACGGCTTTGCGCGATGTGAAATTTAAAGAATGCAAAATGCTTGGCTTACGCTTCGATCAATGCAATGACTTTGGTTTGCTGGTTAGTTTTGAAAACTGCTCGCTCAATCATTCTTCATTTTACAAGATGAAACTGAAGAAGATAATATTCAGAAACTCCCAACTACAAGAAGTAGATTTTACCGAAAGTGATTTAACAGGCGCTTTGCTCGACGGTTGTGACCTTCTCCGGGCAACTTTTGAAAATACAATGCTGGAGAAAGCAGACCTTCGCACAGCATACAACTATTCTATCGATCCCGAAATCAACCGGATTAAGAAAGCAAGATTTTCGCTAGGCGGAGTTGCCGGCCTTTTGGACAAATACGATATTGAGATAGAATGAGAATAGAAGCATTTGATGGATTACGTAAGCTTGAATGAACGTACTTTATGACGACTGCAGAAAGTTTTAACCACAACATAGATACTTGGATAAAGGAACTGGAAAGAAATAACTTTCTTCAAATAAGTGCCAAGCCTTCTCCTGCAAGTTGGTCGCTCGGCCAGGTGTGTATGCATCTGTTAAGCGAAACCGGTTATTTTCTTGAACAGGTAGATATTTGTTTGTCGACCAACGATAACGCAGCAGAAGAAATGTCACCTGAAGGCAAAACCATGTTTCACAATAATGAATTCCCTGATGAAATAATTGAAGGGCCGCCAACCAACGCCAATACTCCGCAGCCCGGTAGCAAAGAGGAACTTATAGATAGTTTCGTGAAACTAAAAGAAGGGATCAGCAAGATTGAAGCCCGGATGAGAAAGGGTGTATATAAGGGAAAGACGAAACATCCGGGTTTAAATTATTTTAACGCTGCTGAGTGGTTTCAGTTTGCTGAAATGCATTTTCGTCATCATCACAGGCAAAGAAAAAGAATAGACGAGTTTTTGAAGCGAAATTCTACATAGGAACTGACGAGTGACTAATTGTTTAAGCCAAGTTCATCATTCACTACCCAAGACCGCAGAAAACTTTCTCAGAGAAATTATTCTCTTTCTTTTATAAATTGCCTGACAACACCAAATTGATGGCAAAATGCTTTTCTATTACGAGAGTGTTTCAACGCTTGCTGATACTACTTTTTGCCTTTCTATGCAGTTGTGTTGAGCCTTATAGTATTAAGTCGATCAGCTATAAAAGTCTTTTAGTGGTTGACGGGTTCATTTCTGCTGACCTAAAACAACATCAGGTAGCACTCTCAACAACTGCACCGATCAATCAGCCGGAATTTATTCCCGAAACCGGAGCTCAAGTGTATATCAAAGAAGATGGTAACGAGATTCCGCTCACAGAAGGAACTCCGGGTATATATCTGACACCCACGATGCAAGGCATTATTGGGAAGACTTACCAGCTTTTCATAACAACAAAAAGTGGACGTCAACTCGTTTCCGAAGAAGTAACCTTAAAGTACAATCCTGAAATAAAAGACCTATATGCTACCTATTTAACAAACATCCCAGCATTGGGCAATAAAGGTGGGTTTCAGATTTTACTTGATACTGAAGACTCTACACAACAGGCACGATTTTACCGATGGGAATTTGAAGAGACCTGGGAGATTACTATGCCTTTCGAATCAAATTACTATTGGCTTGGAGGAAATAATGTAATGTTCAGGACTGTTCCTGTAAGTGTATGCTACCAAAGTGATACTACCGGTAATGTCATTATCCAATCCGCACTGGGATTAAGTCAAGACAAAATAGGGTCTAAGGTTATTCAAACCATAGCCAGCGATTCGTGGAAAATGCAAACGGAATATAGTATTCTGGTAAGGCAGTTCACCTTATCGGCAAATGCTTATTTATACTGGCAGGCACTATTAACAACAAATCAAACTCAGGGAAGTCTCTCTGATATCCAGCCCGGCACAGTAAAAGGAAACATCACTTCCTTAAGTGATCAGGATCAGGTGTTGGGTTATTTCGATGCTTGTGTGGTGCAGGAGAAACGATTATTTGTAGCCCCTTTGAAATTCAGGTCTTCTGGATTCGTGCCGACGGAATTTGAATCGAATTGCAAGTTTATAGATTATACATTGGTTCCGTTAGACCAGATCGGTGCTTATTATAGCAACCCACTGAATGCAAACATGGATATTCTTGCAGCGAGTGGCGGTACATTATATTTATTTCCATCAAAATGTTGTGATTGTACATCGTTAGGAACAAATAAAAAGCCGAGCTTCTGGCCATAACCTTCTGTTCTATTTTATAAAAGAAACAACTACTATGGCAACAAAGAAAACCAAAAGCACCATACCAGAGGAAATACTGGAATTGTATTCAAAGCTGGTTGCAACTAATACTAAGGTTGAGTTGAAAGGAGCAAGTGTACCTTATACTTCACATCAGGGTCATATGTTCTCATATCTCGAGAAAGACGGATCGCTTGGACTTCGTCTTCCGGAAGAAGCGAGGGAAGCGTTTCTGAAAAAATATGAGACAACCTTGTTTGTGTCTTATGGGATAGTGAAAAAAGAATTTGTACTCGTTCCTGAAAAACTTTTGCGAAGTACAAAAGAACTGAAGCCCTATTTTGATATGAGCTTTGCATATGTGAAAACGCTAAAGCCGAAGTAGATTCCGATAGCTATTTACTTTGATCACTTTTATTGAGAAACGTAAAGTATGCAGCAATATCGGCCTCACTTTTTAGTTTATTCTTGTTCGTTTTCAACCATTGCTCGTGCTCGGGTGTTGGTTTAACAATTGATAATACAGACGCTTTGCTCAGGGTTTTCAAGGGAACTGCATCCTGACCGTATATTCCTATATAGTATTCAATCAATGACGTAAATATTTGCTGGGGCTCATGAGAAAACGGATCGGTCTCCTTTACGATACTGGTTGTATTTCTTTTTATTAACCGGGT
>JABDGP010000086.1 GCA_013285945.1 Bacteroidota bacterium
AGGCAATTGATAGATAGATATCCCAAATTTTGAATTGCCATGGCCAGTTGAAATTTTGTAGTTGCCACCAGCCATGATATGCGGATTTAGCCGTAGGCCACAAGGATAATTGCTCCCGTATTTTTTTCCGAATTTTTCCAGAACAGAGAGATTGTCGAGGTTGATACACAGGCCGAGTTCCACGCCGGCAACAACTTCGCTGAAATCAACGCAGTTGGGTGTGAATTGGATATCTTCTTTTTCGAATCCAACACCCAGCGCCAATTGAGCCTCCTGAATCGATACGACATCTACACCAGCGCCATGATTTTTTAGAAGTTTTAGAATAGAAATATTGCTCAGCGCTTTCACGGCATACTTTACCTTCACCTGATTTTCTGAGAAGGCATTCTTCAGGTTCTGCAATTGGTTAACAATTTTTTTTCCATCGTATACGTACAAAGGAGTACCAAACTCTTTGGCAATAGCCGAAAGGGCCAAGCCCTGCACTTGATAAATTCCGTCAATCAGTTCCATTGGTTGCTAACTAAAATTCAAAGATCAAAATAATTAACCAATTGACGGATGTGAGGGTAACTGAATTTTCTTTTTTTGTACCTTACTTTCCATTCGATAACTTTCAAAGCGATGAAACTATTTTTCCGTCAGCAGGGGCAGGGCAAGCCGCTGATCATCCTCCACGGGCTTCTGGGCTCTTCGGATAACTGGCATACGCTGGGGAGATTTTTTTCAGAGCATTTTTCGGTGTATTTGGTTGATCAACGTAATCACGGACAATCACCTCACAGCGATGAATTCAATTATAAAGCACTCACTGAAGATCTGGAAGAATTTTTGAAGGAAAACAAAATTGAACAGCCTCATATTATTGGTCATTCCATGGGCGGGAAGACGGCAATGAACTTTGCGGTAAAAAACCCTACGGCGGTTGATAAACTGATTATTGTAGACATCGTTCCCAAATATTATGTAGTACGTCACGATCGGTTGGTTGAAGGGATGAAAGCCATTCCGCTTAGCGAGATCACCACACGCCCTGAAGCCGAGGTAATTTTGGCTGGATATGAACCCGATCCTGCTGTGCGACAATTTTTGTTAAAGAACTTGTCAAGAGACTCTGGAGGAAAATTTGTGTGGAAAGTAAACCTTCCCGCGATTGATGCAAACCTTGATGCCATTGGAGAAGGCATGAAGTACAAAGGCAAATTTGACGGGCCTGCGTTATTCGTCAACGGAAAGAAGTCAAACTACTTCGCTGCAGGTGATAATGAATTGATAAAAAAAATATTTCCTCAAGCTCAGTTCATTTCGCTGGATACGGGTCACTGGGTACAAGCCGAAAAACCACAGGAGTTTTCTCAAACCGTTTTGCAATTTTTAGATGGAAAGTAGCTCTAAAGGCAAGCTCTTTCTTATTCCTACAGTTATCTCAGCGGGAACTGAACGAAAAGTGATTGCCCCGATTATTCTGGAGAGCCTTAAAACGATCAACTATTTTTTAGTAGAAGAAGTGCGGACAGCCCGGAGATATTTGAGCAGTTTGAATATTTATGAAAGTATTGAAGACCTTCAATTTCAGGTATTGAATAAAGACACAAAAGAAGAGGCACTAGAAAAGTTTTTTGAGCCAGTATTGTCAGGGCATAACCTTGGAATACTTTCTGAATCAGGCTGCCCGGGAGTAGCAGATCCGGGGGCTATTGCGGTGAATTATGCTCATCGAAAAAAAATAAAGGTCATTCCAATTGTTGGCCCGTCATCACTTTTGCTGGCATTGATGGCATCCGGGCTCAATGGGCAACAGTTTGCATTTCACGGTTATCTGCCGATAGATGCCAAGGAAGCTGCAAGAAAAATTAAGGAGCTTGAAAAAGAGTCTGAGCTAAAGAATCAAACTCAGATTTTTATAGAAACTCCGTATAGAAACAATCAAATAGTAAAACATTTGACGGGATCATTAAAAGGTGACACACAATTGTGTATTGCAGTTGATCTTACTGGTGAAAACGAATTTGTGGAAACCAAGCTAGCCAGTGCCTGGAAAAAAAACATGCCTTTATTGCCTAAGGAACCAGCTGTTTTCTTGTTTCTTGCCTGAGTTGACTTTAAGGTTGGATGCGCATTTGGCGAAATTGAATTACTTCTTCTATTTTTGCGGCTCTTTGCTTAAAAGCATAGGTACTATCTGTTAGAATTGTAAAATCTTATACCCTAAAATATGCCCTATTTATTCACTTCCGAATCTGTTTCTGAAGGCCACCCGGATAAAGTAGCTGATCAGATTTCTGACGCTCTCATCGATTATTTCTTGGCTTACGACCCCAACTCCAAAGTAGCATGTGAAACACTGGTTACAACTGGCCAGGTTGTACTGGCTGGTGAGGTAAAGTCGGAAGCTTACCTGGATGTGCAGGACATCGCACGTGAAGTGATCAAAAAAATTGGTTACACCAAAAGCGAATATATGTTTGAAGCAAATAGCTGTGGGATTTTCTCAGCTATCCACGAGCAATCATCAGACATTAATCAAGGCGTAGAGCGCAGAAAGAAAGAAGACCAGGGCGCCGGTGACCAGGGCATGATGTTCGGCTACGCTACTAATGAAACAGACAATTACATGCCTTTGCCGCTTGATCTGGCTCACATGCTTTTGCGTGAGATGTCAATCATACGCAGGGAAGGTAAGACAATGACGTATTTGCGCCCCGATGCCAAATCACAGGTAACCATCGAATACAGCGACGACAACCGCCCGCAACGGATTGACGCTATAGTGATTTCTACTCAACACGATGATTTTGACAAAGACGCGGTGATACTCAAAAAAATCAAGGATGACGTTATCAATATCGTGGTGCCACGTGTAATGAAAAAATTGCCCAAGCGCGTACAAAAATTGTTTAATGCCGAAATAAAATATTTTGTGAATCCTACCGGGAAATTTGTGATCGGCGGGCCTCACGGAGATACTGGCTGGACAGGAAGGAAAATTATCGTTGATACCTATGGTGGCAAGGGAGCTCATGGAGGAGGAGCATTCTCTGGCAAAGATCCGAGTAAAGTTGACCGCTCGGCCGCTTATGCCACGCGGCATATAGCAAAGAATCTTGTAGCAGCAGGTGTGTGCGATGAGGTATTGGTACAGGTGGCGTATGCAATTGGTGTTGCAAAGCCGGTGGGGCTTTATGTAAACACGTATGGTACCGCCAAAGTGAAATTGACTGATGGTGAAATCGCAAAGAAAATTGAAAAAGTATTCGACATGCGCCCTTATTTCATTGAGGAGCGCTTCAATCTCAGAACTCCTATCTATTCTGAAACCGCCGCATACGGACACATGGGTCGCGAACCTAAAATCGTAGAGAAAATTTTCAATAAGGGACGGAAAAATGAGAAACGAGTGAAAGTGGAATTATTCCCTTGGGAAAAATTGGATTATGTAGATCAGTTGAAAAAAGTTTTCAAAGTTTAGTTTGTAGACTCATAAATTAAAAAAGGCTCCTCACATGGAGCCTTTTTTTATTACTTCAGCTTTGTTAAACTCGTCCAGCTTTAACTTTTGTTTTGAATTTTTTTAGTTGCGTTCGAAGAGCTTCAGTAGCCATGTCTGTGGCCTCTTCAAACGAACGTGCCTGTTCCTTTGCAAAAAGCTGACTCCCTGGTACTTTTAATTTTATTTCCACTGTCTTGTTTTCAATACCTTCGTTGTTGAGGCGCAGAAAGACTTCGCCGTCCACAAGCCGGTCATAGAACGTTTCAAGTTTATCAACCTTTTTCTGAATGAACCCGATCAACTTGTCGTCGGCATCGAAGTGAATGGAGTGGACTTGCAGCTTCATAGATTTAAAAATTTAAGTGGAACATAAAAAAATCATGCTTTGGGGTGGGCCTGGTCGAATACTTTTTTGAGTTTTTCCATCGAATTGTGCGTGTACACTTGCGTGGCCGCCAAACTGCTGTGACCCAATAAATCCTTTACGGCATTGATCTCAGCACCTTTGTTTAATAAATGTGTGGCATACGTATGGCGTAGCACGTGCGGGCTTTTCTTCTCAACGTTTGATGGCTGCAAATATTTCTTCACGATTCGATTAACTATCACAGGGTAAAGTGGCGCTCCAGCCTCAGTTGTTAGCAAGTAATCATTCTTTCTTTCTATTTCGCGGTTACGCACCTTTCGATAGTCTTCAATTAACTTAACGAGGTTGACGGTAAATGGGATAACGCGTTCCTTGTTTCTTTTCCCTAATACTTTAAGAGTACGGTCTTTCAAATTGATGCTTGAATCTTTCAAGCCAATCAATTCTGACAAACGCATACCGGTGCCATAGAGAAGCTCAATAGTTAACTGATTGCGCTTGCCTTCAAAATTGTCTTCAAATGCGATCTGATCCAGCACAGTCACCATATCACCTTCCTGTACAAAGTGAGGAAGCTTCTTTTTGGTCTTCAGGATTTTGACTTTCACCATCGGGTCTTTGGTGATGACTTCCTGTTTCATGAGAAATTTAAAGTATGAGCGGAGACACGCAATTTTCCGGTTGACGGAAACGGCATCGAGATTGGTCTCCACTAACCGAACAATCCAGGAGCGAACAAGTCCGTGATTAGCTTCTTGCGAAGGAATGCTATCGAATTCAATGTTTAAGAATTCTTGAAACTGATGAAGGTCTGTTTGGTACGAAAGAATCGTCTTGGGGCTGTACCTTTTCTCGAATTGAAGATATTTTAGAAAGGAATCTATCATTGAAACAGCACACACCCGCTTGCATTTTCAAGATAAAAAAAATCCCCCACGAAATGAAATCCGTGGGGGATTGTTGACCAAATGTCTATTACTTGTTAATAATTGTCTTGGGCGAACTGCTTTTGAATATAAGCAGCGTGAATGATCTCTGATCTTCTGCGAACAGAAGGTTTGGTAAAAGAAGTCCTTTCGCGTAATTCCTTCAAAACTCCTGTTTTTTCAAACTTCTTTTTGAAGCGCTTAAGAGCCTTATCGATCGATTCGTTCTCTTTAATGTTGATAATCAGCATATTTTACTATTAGGGCTGCAAATATAGCTTCGTTAGCGCCAATTTTGCAAATGTTACTTTAAAATCGACCTTGAAATGACTAATTTCTGTATTTCAGAGGTTCCTTCGCCTATTGTGCACAATTTTGCATCGCGGTAGAACTTTTCAACAGGAAAATCTTTGATGTAGCCGTAGCCTCCGAAAATCTGAACGGCATCGTTGGCAACTTCCACGGCAATTTCTGAAGCGTAGAGTTTTGCCATGGCAGATTCTTTTCCAACTGGTTTATGCTTGTTTTTCAAATCAGCAGCCTGGTGAATCAAAAGCCTGGCTGCTTCAATTTTGGTAGCCATCTCAGCAAGTTTGAAAGAAATCCCCTGAAATGTAGAAATCGGCTTGTTAAACTGATGGCGTTCCTTTGAATAATTCAATGCCGCTTCGTAGGCACCTTGAGCGATACCAAGGCCGAGAGATGCAATGGAAATCCGGCCACCGTCAAGTACTTTTAGTGACTGCACAAATCCTTCGCCTTCGTCACCTATCATTTGGCTTTTGTGTACGCGGCAATCTGTGAAAATCATTTCCGCTGTCTCGCTGGCACGCATTCCCAGCTTATTCTCCTTTTTTCCGGCGCTAAAACCGGCCGTTCCACGCTCTACAATAAATGCAGTCATGCCATGAGAATCACCAATTTCGCCAGTGCGAACAATTACCACAGCTACATTGCCTGATTTGCCATGAGTGATAAAATTTTTCGCTCCATTGATCACAAAATAGTCACCATCTTTTTTTGCAACCGTACGCATGTTGCCTGCATCGGAACCTGTATTTGGTTCTGTCAATCCCCATGCTCCAATCCATTCGCCTGTGGCAAGTTTTGGTAAATACTTATGCTTTTGCTCCTCGCTTGCAAATTGGAGGATGTGCCCTGTACACAACGAATTATGGGCAGCCATCGACAAACCAATAGAGCCGTCAATTTTTGAGAGCTCCGCGATGGCAGTAGCGTATTCATGATACCCAAAGCCGGAGCCGCCATATTCTTCGGGAACAAGCACGCCCATTAATCCAAGGCCACCCATTTTTTTAAATAAGTCGATAGGAAAATGCTGACTTTCATCCCACTCCATCATCTTCGGCCTGATCTCCTTTTCGCCAAAGTCCCGCACCATTTGCGCGATCATTTTTTCATTTTCGGATGAATCAAAACTAATCCGAGCACCTGATTCGGTCATCACCTCCATAAATATTGGGTTTTAAATGGATGGCAAAAGTATTACACTTTGTGGTAATCACCAAACGACTGTTAGTTTGTCAATAATGTATATTAATTTTTCTTACAAAAACGGCTAAAAATCATACTTTTGCCTGAATAGGTTTTTCATTTGAAATCGAAAAATCAATTATAAATGAATATTTCAGTTGTAGGTACCGGGTACGTCGGTTTAGTCACAGGGACCTGTTTTGCAGAGACGGGAAACAAGGTCACTTGCATTGATATCGATCGTGAGAAAGTTGCGAAACTGAGCCGCGGAGAAATTACCATTTTTGAACCCGGACTCGAATTGTTATTTGATAGAAACATTCATCAGGGCCGCCTATCTTTTACAACTAACCTTAAAGAAGGGATACAAGGAGCAAAAATAATTTTTCTCGCATTACCAACACCTCCCGGTGAAGATGGTTCGGCAGACCTGAAATATGTGCTTGGCGTTGCAGAGGCTTTAGGGCCGTTGTTGAAGGAATATACTGTTATCATTGATAAGAGTACCGTACCTGTAGGTACAGCAGATAAGGTAAAGCATAAAATTCAGGCTAATGCAACTGTTGAATTTGATGTTGTGTCTAACCCTGAATTTTTGCGTGAAGGAATGGCTGTTGAAGATTTTATGAAACCCGAACGTGTAGTTATTGGCGTTTCATCCGATCGACCGCGTAAGATTATGGAAACGCTTTACGCTCCATTTGTGCGCCAGGGAAACCCGGTAGTATTTATGGACGAACGCTCGGCTGAATTGACTAAGTATGCGGCCAATGCATTTCTTGCTACTAAGATTACGTTCATGAATGAGATCGCCAATTTGTGCGAGCGTCTCGGTGCAGATGTTGATTCTGTACGCAAAGGAATTGGTACCGACAGTCGCATTGGTAAGCGCTTTTTGTTTCCGGGTATTGGGTATGGAGGCAGTTGTTTCCCGAAAGATGTTCAGGCATTGGCCAAGTCATCGGCAGACGTGAATTATGATTTTAAAATTCTTGAGGCTGTCATGGAAGTCAA
>JABDGP010000087.1 GCA_013285945.1 Bacteroidota bacterium
AGCTATCGGAGTCATTGGCTCGAGCCAGATTAATAGCCTGGTGTTAAGGAAACACACAAGCGAAAAAATCATTCCGGTGGCGCTGATGTTCCAAAGTATCATAGGAGTTATACTGGCTGGTCTGGCATTTTTTAATTTGAGCGAGTTATTCACTACCATCACGCTGATATTTCTGTACTTATGTTGTCAGGGTTTTATCTTTCCCAACGCCTCAGCACTTACACTCGCAGCCTTCGGGCACAATGCGGGTAACGCGTCTGCTTTGATGGGCGCCATTCAGATGGGCATTGGTGCAACAGCTTCCGCAGTAGTGAGCTTTCTTCAAAATAACACCGCATTGCCCATGTCCGGAGTGATGGCTTTCTGTTCGATTACTGCTCTTTCTATTTTCATGATGGGAAGAAAAATCGCTGTTCAACAACCTACCCGGGAAGAATTGGAAGAAGAAGATGTTGAGATGATTAGCGGACTATAACGGTGTTAATGTAAAGGCATTCGATGAAGTCATTTTAAAAAGTCCGAGCCTGAACTTTTTTTGTTATTTTTATTTAACACGTACAAGTATGCAAAGTATTTTTATCCAATATGTCTATCTCATACTAATTATTCTGGCTCTGGTCATGATTGCCAACAAGCTTCGGCTGGCGTATCCGATTGTGCTGGTGTTGGGGGGATTGGCACTTAGTTTTACCAGTGCGTTTTCCAACATCACCATCGATCCGGATTTAATCTTTTTTATTTTTCTTCCTCCCTTACTTTATGAAGCAGCGTGGCAAATATCATGGAAGGAATTCTGGAGGTGGAAACGGGTCATTATAAGTTTTGCATTTCCTATTGTGATTTTGACTTCCTGTGTGGTTGCCTTTGCATCGTATGCCTTCATTCCCGGTTTTACGCTGGCTCTTGGTTTTCTGTTGGGCGGAATCGTATCTCCACCCGACGCCATTTCTGCAACCACTATTATGCGGCAGGTGAAGGTGCCAAAGATATTAGTTAGCGTTATCGAAGGCGAGAGTCTTCTCAACGATGCGTCATCACTTATTGTGTTTCGTTTTGCTTTGGCTGCAGTCATTACAGGACAGTTTTATTTCTCACAGGCGGTTGGCAGTTTTTTTTTGGTGATTGTCATGGGAACATTGATCGGACTCGTGATAGGAATGATTTTCTATTGGATCCATCGTTGGCTACCGACCACGCCCAGCATTGAAATCGTTTTGAGTTTTCTGGCTCCCTATTGCATGTACTACTTCGCCGAGCGCTTTCACTTTTCGGGAGTATTGGCGGTGGTGTCTGGCGGGCTGCTCTTGTCAAGCAAACGCCAGCAGATGTTTACTTACCAGGGCCGTGTACAGGGATTGAATGTATGGGCTACTATTGGTTTCGTTCTCAATGGAGTTGTGTTTTTATTGATTGGTCTTCAATTGCCATCGATTACCAGTCAGGTTGAAGAAGTAAGTTTGGGGCAAGCGATTGGGTATGGCTTGGCAATTTCTTTCGTGCTACTTATCACAAGATTACTCAGCACATTGGGAGCAGCCGTTTTTACCCGGTTTATGTCGCATTTCATCACTGTGGCAGATCGAAATCCAGGATGGAAAATCCCGGTGATTTTTGGTTGGGCCGGAATGCGTGGCGTGGTTTCGCTTGCAGCTGCGCTCTCAATACCAGTGCTCATGCAGGACGGTCAGCCTTTCCCTTATCGCAACCTGATACTCTTTATTACCTTCATCGTCATTCTGGTTACATTGGTAGTGCAAGGTCTCACTCTTCCATGGCTTATCAAAAAAATAAATCCTGCAGATAAATACGCCTCTATTCCTGAGTTTGAGCAGGAACTTGTCATTCAAAAGAAAATCGCAAAGTATTCACTTCAGTTTTTGGAAGAAAAATATGGCGAAGATGCACGCCTCAATGAACACGTCAATAATTTGCACGCACGACTGAAAATTGATCTGCTATTTTTTAGCCGGGAAGTTGAGGAAATAAAGAATGCCGGAGGAAACTCATTGACAAACTTTCAGCGGATTTATTTGGAAATGCTGGAACAGCAACGAAAGATGCTTGATGAAATGAATCATAAATCTGAATTTGATGAAGAATTAATCAGGAAATATCTTTCACTAATCGACCTTGAAGAATTTAAAATCCGCGAAAAGCAATTGCAAGAGATCAACCCATCCTGAAAGAATTTAAGATATACTATTATGAACGCATCTGAAATCAAGAATCCAATCTTTCCCAAAGGAGAAAAAGCTCCTGCAGATTATTTCACAGGCACAGCATGGGTAAGGTTACTGGTGCCAAACGATAAAATTCTTAATACTCAAATCGGAAATGTATTGTTTGAGCCGGGCGCCCGAAACAATTGGCATACACATCCTGGAGGGCAGATACTTATTGTCACACACGGTGTTGGGTATTATCAGGAAAAAGGAAAGTCAATACAGGTAATTCGCGAGGGAGATGTAGTTACCATCGCGCCAGATCTTGAACACTGGCACGGTGCGTCACCCGATACCGAGTTCACACACATTGCTATCAATAGCAATACTCAAAATGGAATTGTTACGTGGTTGCAAAGAGTAACCGATGCAGAGTATAACAAACTTTAATTTTCTTCAAGATTTTAAGGAATTTTTATGAGAAGATGCCAGCCGGCTTTCTTTCAACATTGACCTTGACATTTCTCTGAGACTTGCATTATGCAATTATTTCTTTCACACTTTCAATAAATGCATCTATCTCATCGAGAGTGTTGTAATAATGCGGTGAAGCTCTAACAACCCATTTTATACCTTTTTCATCAAAATCAATTACTCCAAACGCCCGATAACTAGCCACTACGTTGATTTTTCTTTTTAGCAACTCACTTACAATCAGTATCGGATCTGAGTCTTTAACCGTGAAAGTAACCAAACCTCCTTGCTCTGGTCCGCGGTCTAAAACTTTTACCTTGTTTATTTCTGATAATTTCTGACGGGTGATTCCTGAAAGCATTTTCACTTGATGCCAGATTTTATCTTCTCCGATATTTCGACAGTATTCTATTGCAGCTTTCGTACCTATCACGGTTGAATATGCAAATTCCCAATCTTCAAATCGTTTTGCGTCTGGCTGCTGTTTGTATTTATCTTTTTCGATCCATTCGGCTCCTCTCATGTCGATGAACATAGGCTCTAAGCCAGCCTGCAATACTTTATCTGAAATATATAAGGCGCCGGTGCCCCGAGGTCCTCTTAAAAACTTTCGAGAGGTGACACTTAAAAAATCACACCGAAGCTTTTGCACATCTAATTTCATTTGCCCGGCATATTGGCAGGCATCAAGAATATACCATGTTTTATCGGGATACTCTTTAAGATAGTCACTGAAAATTTTAGCAATAGCATCCACCGGTTGCACTAAACCCGAATTGGTGGGAATGTGTGTAATGGCTAATAACCTTGGAAGATGCTTGCGAAGTTTCTCGCCCAAATCATTTAGATCAACACCGCCAAGGTGCGCATTGTTGATATGCACAATTTTAATTCCCAAGCTTTTTTGGAGCGATAAAAATTGAATCTGATTTGATACAAAATCGTCACAATCTGTTAGGATCACATCGCCGGCTTTAAACGGTATAGAGGACAAAGCCCGAGTAAATGAATCTGTTGCACTTGCAGTAAAGGCAATGTTAGCTGGCTTGCAGTTAAATAATAAAGACGCCTGATCATAAAATGCTTTCACTGTATCCGCTCTCAAAGCTGATGCTTCATAGCCACCTATTTCCGATTCTAATTTGATGTGATTGAGTTGGGCCTCTGTAACTATATCGGGCATTAACCCTGAGCCGGCATTATTAAGATGAATGACATTTTTTGTACCTGCGGTTTCATTCCTGAATTTTTGAACTTCTTCTACCGTAAAAACGCTTTGAGAAGGAAGTATAATCTGATTGTCTGGCTTCATTATTTTTAGATTTAGATAAATTATTTTTTGACTGCAAAATTAACAGGGGTTAGCAGGGTAATTTTCGCGTTATATCAAACACTACGGGTTAATTCTTTTAATTTGGCTTTACAAACGAATAAATTATGTATACGCCTGATGAGTACGATAAAAAAATATTGCGCCTGCTTCAGCAAAGCAATAGGTTAACAACAGAGAATATAAGTCTAAAAGTGAATTTAAGCCAAAGTGCCGTTCAGCGTAGAATTGCAAAATTGCGAAACGAAAAAATTATCGAAGCGGGTGTTTCCATTGTATCGGCTTCAGCAGTTGGCATGGGCATCACTTGCATAGTTGATGTGGTATTACATGAGGGTAGCTCAAAAACCATAGAAAAATTTAAGCAGCTTATGCAAAACTGTGCGGAAGTGGCTCATTGCTATTATGTAACAGGCACATACGATTTTGTACTGATAGTAAATGCTGTGGACATGATTCATTTTGAAGCGTTTTCAAAGAAGCAACTTATGGATAACCCGAATCTTAAGCACTTTTATACACACATGTTGTAATGGATAAAGTGAAAGTAAGATATGGGGTTATGGTTTAGCAATTAAGTATTGTACTTAGTCATCGACATTTAGCTTTGTCGATCATAATTTTTTCTGTGCGTTTGTCAGACAATTTTTCACCTTTCTGTTAAATCATCCAGTCCACACATAATATCCCCGCCCTTTTTAAATCAAAAAATCTCAAAATAAATTTGCGTAACTCAAAAGTTACTTATAGTTTTACGTAACTTAAAAGTTACTCATTATGCAGAAAGAAATCAAAAACGAATGGATTTATGCGCAATCTCCAAACGAAGTTTGGGAATATCTCACGCAGGCGGAGCTAATCGCCCTATGGTTGATGCCGAACAATTTTATGCCAATTCCCGGACACGAATTTCAGTTTCAGACAAAACCAATTCCACGGTTTGACCTGGATGGCATCTTCCATTGCAAGGTGCTTGAAATAGTCCCATTTCAAAAACTGATTTATAGTTGGAAAGGCGGCTCGGGCAACGGTAGTTTCACACTTGACACAGTTGTTGAGTGGACTCTCGAAAAATATGGAAAAGGCACAAAGTTGTTCCTCAAGCAATCAGGTTTCAAAGAATTTAATCTTTCAATCTTTACAGGAATGACCGAAGGCTGGCAATTGAACATTCAAAAAATGATTAATCATCTAAACGCAAAAAATAATGACACCACAAAGGTTTGATGCATTTCAGGTTATTGCCGACCCCAGCCGCAGGCAAATGTTGATGTTGCTTTCGAAAGAAAGCCTAACAATAAATGGATTGGCAGAAAGCTTTGATATGAGCCGTCCAGCAGTTTCAAAGCACATCAAAATCCTCTATGGCGCAGGGTTTATTTCCATCACGGGAATTGGCCGGGAAAGACATTGCATTTTGAAGCAAGACGGCTTTAATGAGCTGCAGGATTTCATCAACTATTTTGACAAATTCTGGACAACCAAACTCAAAAAACTAGAAACAATTTTAAACAGCAAATCGAAATAAGACAGATAACGAAAGTTAACGGCTACATGGAAAGCCTTTACAACATTAAATAATACTAAATTTTTAAAATATGAAAACACAACAAGACTTCAGCTATGATCTTACAGTAAAAGTTTCAGCAAAGGAAGCTATGAAAAAGATTAGCCAGGTTGGTTTATGGTGGGCGAAAGATTTCAAAGGTAACGCAAGCAAATTAAAAGATGAATTCTCTGTGTACTTTGGAGACACCTATGTGAATTTTAGAATTTCAGAAGTTGTCCCTGACAAGAAAATTATCTGGCTTGTGACCGACTGCAACCTTCATTGGATAAAAGATAAGAAGGAGTGGAAAAACACGGAAGTTATCTGGACCCTGGCTGAGAAAGGCGGGAAAACTCAGATTCATTTTGTGCACATGAGCCTGACCCCCGAAAGCGAATGTTATGAGAGTTGCGAGGCCGGATGGACTCACCATCTAAAAGATAGCCTTCTAAAACTAATCAACAATGGTAAGGGGTTTCCCGAATAATTAATTTCTGATACCATGTGCAAAAGCTCAAGAGAATTCCATCCTAAAATTAAGAAAGGGCGCACTTACTAAGGCCTAATCATTACTTCCGATCCTTGTTAGTCCCCACGCGTTCAAAATATTTTCGAAGGGAAGTCGTAAGAATGGGCAGCTTATTAAAATAGGGATTGCTGTTGAGATCCATTAATAGGTTAAAGGCTTTTTCATTTTGGTGATTATACTGCAGAGCCACCGCATAATTTATTTCGGCAAACGGGCTCGGATAGATTTTTAGCAGAGCTTCATAATATTTGCAAATGGCAGCCCAATCAGTGTCTTCAAATTTCCCGGCAGTGCAATGCACCCAAGCGATAGCAGCTTCCAAATGATAAGGCGAAAAGAAAGAATCTTCTGAGTCTACCAATAACCTATGCGCAAGTTGTATCAGTGAACCGTCCCAATGACTTCTGTCCTGGTGCTCCAACTCTATTGCATTGCCGTGCGTATCAAATCGGGTTTCGAACCGGGCGATATTAAAAAGCATGAGTGCTTGTAGCGCTTTCGTTTCGGGATTGCAGATGGGACTGTCAAACAAAAACTTATTAAGCGTAAGCGCCTCTTCGCACATCATTTTTCCATGGCTTATCTTTCCTCCCGATTGTTTGTAGCCTTCGTTAAAGATGAGATAAATCACTTTGTGTACAATCGAAAGCCTTTCTTTGGAATAGCCGATGAGGTTGGCTGACAAACTCAATGAGTCGCTTTTTATTTTTTGCCTGGCGCGGTACAGCATTTTCTCAATAGCGTCCAATTCAACTCCAAGTTGGAGCGCAATATTTTCAACCTTAAGATTGGCAACATATTTAAGGGCTAATACAACTTGAGTTTTTGGTGTAAGGTCAGGGTGGCAGCACGCAATCAGCATCAACAATTGTGCATCTTTAAATGCATACTCAGAAATCTCTTCTGCAGGTACCGAAACCGTTTTGGCTAAAGTTAAATCTTCTGTTTTGGAGCTTTTTTTAAGCAGGTTGATAGCTTTGTTTTTGCAGGCTTGATATAACCACCCCGCAGGATTTTCAGGCATACCTTGCTTTGGCCATAGTAGAGCAGCTTCGGCAAAAGTTTCTTGCACAATATCTTCAGTCGACTCAATAGACAAACTCCGAAACCGTTGTAAGATCAACGAGATTAGTTGACCGAATTTGTCTTTGTAAATAACTTCGATCCGTTTCGTTGCCTCATTCATTACTTACGCCGTGTA
>JABDGP010000088.1 GCA_013285945.1 Bacteroidota bacterium
TTTCGGCAATAGATGAAACCCAGCTAATGCCTAAAAGGCTTGTCACCAGAACATCTGCGTTCGCAAGTCCGGCTACCAATTCTTGATTTATCTGCTGTTGAGTTTCTTTTGCTCTCGTATGCGCATAAATCCCTAAAGCAACGAACCGGCCAGATCTGATCATCTTTTTTACATCGTTGGTGTGAAGCAACTCCTCTATGTTTCCTGATAAGGGAAGGAACTCCAAACCGTAACCCTCTATGAAATCTCTAAAATTTTCATAGGCTAGCAAGGTAACATTGTGACCACGACCTTTTAGTCCCAATCCCAGCGCTACGTATGGCTGAACATCTCCCCGCGAACCTATAGCAACAATTCCAAAGTGCATACACTCAAAAGTCCGTAGACGAATGATTGTGTGATTTAAGAACATCGAGCGATAGCGATAAGCTCACTTCGTGTGTATTATAATTCAAAGCTGAGCCTTTTCCGGGCAATTCAAAAACATAACCAAGCCTGTATTTAGTCGTCACCATTTGTAACAACAAACCGTATGTATTCAATTTTCTTGTAAAGACACCCGCTGTGTAAAATTTATTGAAAATAAAATTAGCGTTGACATCGGCAGAGACTTGTGTACCAGCAGTGGCTCGTAGCAAAGTAGATGGCTTAAACTGAATACGCTCGCTCACATAAAAAATGTACGATCCATACAAATAGAAATTCTGACTGTAAACCTGTATGCTTTGCCCCCCTTGACTTACGGAGCTCGCCAACATACGAGGCACTGAAAGACTCAACGTGTACCTCTCGTTTTGCAAAAGTACTCCTGCACCGGTGTTGAACTTCGTTTCCGTAAACTGATAGAACGCGGGATCTGGATTATTCATCACTTTCACCGCATTGGGATCTGTGGCATATCGGGTGACCCCGGCTTGCATACCGAATGAAAACGTAGAATTGCTCAACTTAATGCGGTACGAAAAAACGCCTCCGTACTGTGTATTTTTTATATCACCCAGTTGATCCTGAACAGCCAACATCCCTACACCGACCTTATTGTTCATCAAGGCTATATGACTATTTAAGTTGAAGGTAACCGGGCCGCCATCAATACCAGCCCATTGCGACCGATAGGCAACACCCGCATAAAGTCTCTCGTTGCTTCCCGCAAAGGCAGGGTTGATCAGCATTGGGTTGTTAAAGTATTGAGAGTACAACGGATCTTGCTGTGCATGCACTACGACCGAAAGAGTACAACCCAAAAAAGTGAGAAGGGAATATTTCATGGCCTTTATTGTCTGCGTAATGAAATGAATCCCGTTTGTGTTTTTCGTCCGCTTGAAAAATTAATTTTGTAGAAATAAACTCCCGAAGGCAAGTCGCTGCCACTATCACTTACTCCGGTGAATACAACCGACGAGTTATCATAATTGTTTCCATGCCAGACTTGATTTTCCCATCGATCAAAAATATAAACAGTGTTCTCCTTAGTATCCTGTAATGCATTGATATGGTCTATAATGAAAGCAGGGTTCTTTCCATTCGGTGAGACTCCGTTATAAATAACTATATCTCCAAGCACTTCAATGGTAAACACTTGTGTAGCGCAATTCCCGTCCGTGTCACAGGCGCGAATAGTGACTTGCTCAGTACCAGAAAAAATAATTCCGTTGTACTTGATCGTAAGCACTCCATTTGCAATTGAAGCAATTGCTCCGCTTTGAGGTTGAGCTATAACAACAATAGAGCTAATGTCTAGGCTATCGTTATGTGTGGTAATTAATGGAACAAGGTTTAAAATAATTAATCCGTCAATTTGCGTAATGAGTGGAGTTGCTGTAATAACTGGCGTACAATTGACGATGGTGGCAGTTACCGAAGTTCGTGCGCTTTCACAAGTACCATTGTTTATAGAAACGTAATAGGTGGTTGTAACGGCAAGCGAAGGAGTTGTATAGGTGCTATTGGTTTCTCCTGTTATCGCCGCACTCCCTGTTGCACCGGTGTACCAAACATACTGTCCGTTTGTTCCACCAGAGGCATTTAAAACAAATGAACTGTTTACACATGCACTTACATTTGTAGTACCAGGTGCTGCTGGCACGGGATTAACGAAGAGCCCCTGATCATTTGTAAAAACTGTGGCAGCCAAGTCGCCATTGATCTTACAACGATATCGACCGGAACCGAAATCTCCAGCCGTATTAACAGATAAGGTTGCCGTGGACGCATTAGAATAACCGCCGGCATTCGTTATATCTGCAAAGGCTATAATTCCATCTGGAGAATATTGCCATTGATAGGTGATGTTTGTTGTGCCAGAGGCCGCGGTTGTAAAGGTTGCTACGCTCCCGACACACGCAGTAAAATCAGATGGCTGTGTACCTATGGAAATTGTTGGCGCCGTCGACTGACAAGAAATTGTGGCCTGCCAGGTCGAGGCAGATCCATCCCCCCATATATATTCGAATGTCAACTCACCTCCTGCTCCTGTCGCAACTATATCTGCCGGCAAGCTAGTCCCATTCAATGAAATTATTAAGGGCGATGTAGTATCAGGGCCATCATAAACATTCAAAATATCATCGGGAACATGAAAAGCAGTGAACGAAACCTGAATTTTGTCTGTAGCATTTGGAGGGATAAATGTCTCGGCAATATTATTGGTAGTATTTGGTGCATTGAACTGTGTGTTACAACTCTGCACACTCCCTTCAAACATTTCTGAGCTTGTTGTAACCGTAAAGTCTGCTATGCTCAAGCCCGTAGTATTTGTGGTAATTGAAATAGGCCCGGTGGTTGCGCCTACGGGTACCACAACTGTCATGGTCGTTGAAGTACTTGATTTTATAACTGCTGCCGTGTTATTGAATTTAACAATGTTATTGGCTGGGACAGGATCAAAGTCAGTTCCGTTGATTGTTATTATAGTTCCTACAACACCATTATCTGGAGTAAAATTAGCAATGGTAACAAATGGAGTCTTGGTCAACTTAAAAAATGTACCTAGTCCATAGTCACCACCGCTTTGCGTCATTCCATAAAGAAAAGTTCCATCCGAAATAAGAGAACCCTGTGGGTTACTTCCATCATTGAAGTCAAAGAGCTTGTTATAGTTTGTTCCGTCAGGCTTGATCTTAAAAATTGACCCGGAATTATCAGCGCCACCGCTTGCTGTCATACCATAAAGAAAGGTACCATCGGAGAAGAGTGACCCATATGGATAAGCTCCGTTATTATCGTAATCGAAATTTAAAAGATTGGAGTAGCTGGTTCCATCCGGTTTGATTTTAAAAACTGTTCCATAACCATTGACACCACCACCTGAGGTCATCCCATAAAGAAAGGCACCATCGTAGAAGAGATCAGCATTCGGGGTGTTTCCATTAGTATTCGAATCAAAATCGAGTATGTCGGCAAAACTACTTCCGTCTGGTTTAATCTTGAATAGGATTCCGTAACTATTCACGCCTCCCTGAGTTGTAGCTCCATACAAAAATGTTCCGTCGGAAATAAGTGAGCCGTTCGGATATGCTCCGTTGTTAGTGTAATCAAAATCCAAAAGCTTGGAATACCCTGATCCGTTAAATCCTATTTTAAATATAACTCCGTTACCACCTGAACCTCCATAGGCCGTCATTCCATATAGAAATGTCCCGTCAGAAAACAGTGAGCCTTTGGGGTAAGCGCCACTATTGGTTAAATCCAAATCGAGCAATTTTGTGTAACTCGACCCATCGGTTTTGATTTTAAAAATTACTCCATAATCATTTGCACCTCCTTGATTCGTCATTCCATACAAAAAAGTGCCGTCGTAAATAAGTGAGCCCGATGGTCCGCTTCCCGCAGTAGGCCCGTCAAAATCGAGCAGTTTAATCAGGCCGCTTCCATCGGGTTTTACTTTAAAGATGGTGCCATAATTATATAAACCACCTGCAGCGGTCATACCATATTCAAATGCACCATCAGAAACCAACGAACCGGAAGGGCTATTACCATCAACTACGTAGTTGAGCAACTTGGTATAACCTGTACCATCAGTATTGATTTTAAAAATGGTGCCCAAATAACCGATACCCGAAAAACTAGTAGTAAGGCCTGATCTCACACCATACAGGGACGTGCCATCATAAAACAGAGTGCCTTCGGGGTCAGAGCCATTGACATTGACATCATGATCAAGCAGTTTAGTGAATGTGCTTCCATCCGTTTTTACTTTAAAGACGGTTCCATTTCCAGTGGCATTTTGTGTTGTCATTCCATATAAAAATGTACCATCATAAATAAGAGAGCCCGTAGGATAAGCCCCTTTAGTCGCGGAGTAATCGAAATCTACTATTTTAGAAAAACTAGTTCCATCAGGCATGATTTTAAAGATGACCCCGTCATTGCTCGAACCACCATAGTAGGTCATTCCATATAGAAATGTTCCGTCTGAAACTAGAGAGCCTTTGGGGTCGCTTCCTGTTGCTCCGCCATTAAAATTTAGAAGCTTGACATAACCCGTACCATCGGTTTTTATTTTGAAAATTGTACCATAGTTACCAGATCCATCCAGTGTTGTCATTCCGTACAGAAATGTTCCATCAGAATAAAGTGAGCCATATGGATAGCCACCGTTGTTGGCATAATCAAACTCAAACAGCTTGGTATACCCTGTTCCATCACCTAGTATTTTAAAGATCGTTCCAACGTTGCTGTTGCCTCCGCCTGTAGTCATTCCATAAAAGTATGTTCCATCTGAAATCAGAGTGCCGCTGGGAAAAAAACCGTTTGATGTGCCTCCAAAATCCATAAGTATTGTGTAGGCGGTACCGTCTGGCTTTAATTTAAAAATGACTCCGTGATCATCTGTAGCGCCGTGAGTTGTCATTCCATATAGAAATGTTCCGTCAAAAAAAAGTGAACCGTAAGGGTTACTTCCATTGGTTCCGTCGAAATCGACTAATTTGGTAAAGCTTGAACCATCTGGTTTAATCTTATAAATAGTACCAAGGTCATTGACGCCTCCGTTCAAAGTCATCCCATAGAGAAAAGTACCATCGGAAATCGGAGTGCTATAAGGGTTGGCTCCATTGGCGGTGCTTCCAAAGTCAAGCAACTTGGTAAACTGTGCGAACGCTCGTGTTGGCAACAATTGAAAAAGCTGCAACGATAAGACTATGAAAACGAATCTTACCTTTTTCACGAACGATAAAAGTTACGTCCTAAGGACAACAAAAATAAGGTGTGCAGTATCATCAGACTCTAGCGATTCTTAAGATTGTTAAATGTCAAGTTAGGAATTCGAAAACAATAATAAAATGCTCTCAGGCCAAAACAGGGCTTTCTGATGGAGGAACTTGAATAAGGTCAAAAAATCGACTTAGTCAAGAACTTTGAACCGAATGAGCTTCAAAATTACTGAAATAATTCATGCACTGAATAACTAATATCATATGAACATACTATTGATCTTATCGTACGGAATTGCACCTTCCGAAAAAGTAAAAGTCCCCTTCTCATATACTTCCGTAGATGCACTAAGAAAGGCGCCATAGGCAGCACGAGCCAGAGACGACCCGAGACTTATCCTTTTCACACCCAGATCAGCAAGTTCTTTCACAGAAAAACTTGAATTAACAAAACCCATAAGCACACTTAGCGGCTTTGGTGAAACAGCCCTGATTACTGTTTCAATTTCATTTCTCGTTTTTAATCCGGGAGCAAACAATACATCTGCACCCGCATCCGCGAAAGCAACGAGGCGATTGATAGTGTCTGTAAGATTGTAGCGACCATAGATCAGGTTTTCGGCTCTGGCAGTCAGCGTAAAAGGAAATGAAAGGCTATAAGCTGCTTTTGCTGCAGCCCTCACACGTGCTAAAGATAAATCAAACGGGTATATCGGGTCGTTGGGTTTTCCTGTGGCATCTTCTATCGACCCACCAACTAGTCCTGCCTTTGCAGCAAGTATAATTGTTTCCGCACAGGTTTCAGGATCATCGCCATAGCCATTTTCCAAATCGGCTGCCACTGGCAAACTTGTTGCTGAAATAATGTCTTTTATGTTTTGCAAGGTCTCTTCACGAGTTACAGCGCCTGCTCCGTCGGGTTTCCCCAGTGAGAAGGCCAAACCTGCACTAGTGGTCGCCAATGCTTCGAAACCAATATGCTCAAGCAACTTAGCAGAACCAGAATCCCATGGATTGGGCATCACAAATACACCTGACCTTTCGTGCAGTGCTTTGAAAGCAAGAGCCTTGGCAGCTTGCGAGCTATCGTCTGAAGTCTGATTTTTCAATGGATTATGATTAATAATTACTTCCGACTATTTCAACTCTACCAGTATGAACGAAGATCCTTTACTGTCGGCATTACTAATTACTATTTCGCTCTTCGGAGGAAAAAAAGCGAAACCATCGGGTGACAAAGACTTCATATTTCCCTTAGTTGCTACTTTACTATTTCCCGATAAGGCAACTAATAGATAGGCGCAATTCGAATTCGGGACGTTTACATGCTGACCGTTGGTAATTTCCATTCGGTATACTCTCGCCTCTTTTTTTCGCAATTGCACGTTCATACCCGCCAATGAAATCATTGCACAGGAATCTTTACTCAATTTTTTTTTCATTAAATCAACAACGAGGAAATGAAGTATTGGCGCACTCTGATTCCAGACAATGTGATTCACTGGTTTATCTCCAAATGAACGATAGATAACATCGCCAGGACTTACATCGGCGATCACAGGTTTACCTCCAATATTTTGTATCCCGAATTTTGATTTTGAAAGGAATACGACTACCGAATTTGAGGAGTGCGTGTGCGCCAATGTAGTATCATTCACTGATACTTTCCCGTCGAGTAGCCTGATGTATTCATTTTCGAGAATGACCTTATGGTGCGATTCTTTACTGGCATCGGGAGTCTGAGCATTAATCTTGTTGACAAAAATTAACGCCAAAAGTATGTATACAGAAAAAGGTTTCATTGTTTATAAAATATCGGT
>JABDGP010000089.1 GCA_013285945.1 Bacteroidota bacterium
GAACAAAAACGTATTTGCCATGGGAGCGAATTTTGGCGACATTGATAACGATGGATTCCTTGACATGTACTTGGGTTCGGGAAATCCGGATTACAAATCTCTCATTCCAAATAAAATGTTTAAAAATATCAGTGGTAAAGAATTTGTTGATGTGACAAACTCCGCGAGAGTCGGGCACCTTCAAAAGGGACACGGGGTTTCTTTCGCAGATATGGATAATGACGGTGATCAGGATATTTATATTGAAATGGGTGGCGCATATCCGGGCGACGCATATCAGAATTCGTTCTTTCTCAACCCCGGACAAAGCACCAATAACTGGATTTGTTTCAAACTGGAAGGGACCAAATCAAATCGCAGTGCTATCGGTACACAAATAAAATTGACCTTCAAAGAAAATGGAGTAACAAGAAACATATACCGTGATGTTAATTCAGGAGGGAGTTTTGGCGCTTCTCCTTTAAGAAGGGAAATAGGAATTGGCAAGGCTACAATAATTGATGAAATTGAAGTGCGCTGGCATGGTAGTGGTCTGGTTCAGGTTTTTAAAAATGTAAAGCCTAATCAGTTCTTTAAGATTAAGGAAGGAAGTGATCAGCTAACGCTAATACAGTTAAAGAGAATTAACTGGACATTGCCTGATAAACTTTGCCTTCCGTTAACGGCGAAAATTGGAATTTGAAAAAATCACCTGATTGAAAAAATTAACATAAGCATAATGAAAAAACTATTTTACCTTGGCATTATAGGGATAGTTCTTTTTGAAATACTAAATGTGTATTTCATCATGCCGATGCCTGGAAGCCAGCGCATGAACAGTCTTGATGTAGCTTACTTCCTTTACTCCTATCGCTGGTATTTCAGAATCGTGTTTGGTCTTCTGATCATCGTTGGAAGTGTTAAGGCATTTCAAGTGAGGCGCAAGTGGTTGCCGGCAGTAGCTTTGTTGCCCGCTATTGCCATCATCTACCTTTTCAATTTTAAAATGGTGGCCGACCACATGTTCAGGCAGCCCGAGAAACTTACTTTCCAATCTAAGGATAAAAACATACTGAATGACAGCAGCCTTGTTGTATGCGTGGAAAATAACGGAGAGGTAAAAGCATATCCGATTCGGTTTATTGTTTATCATCATCAGGTTCATGATGTCATTGGTGGTAAGCCAGTGATTGTTACGTATTGCAGCGTTTGCCGAACCGGCCGCGTCTATGAGCCAATTGTAAAAGGTCAGCATGAACAATTTCGTTTGGTAGGGATGGATCACTTCAATGCCATGTTTGAAGATGCCACCACAAAAAGCTGGTGGCGGCAAGCAACAGGTGAGGCGGTAACCGGATCACTAAAAGGTGAAGTGTTGCCTGAAGTTGAATCAACTCAGCTTACTCTGAACGAGCTGTTCAAACTTTATCCCAATGCTGTTGTAATGCAGGTGGATGATGTCTCTAAACCAAATTACGATACGCTGGGAAGATTTGAACGTGGCAAAAGCAAAGGCAAACTGACACGTACCGATAGTTTATCGTGGGAAGAAAAGTCGTGGGTCGTGGGTCTTCAGGTTGGCGCGTCAAGTAAAGCATACGATTGGAATAAATTGAAAGAGTTGCGCATCATCAACGACAGGATTGGTGAAAAGTCGATCGTTCTGGCCTTGTCTGCCGACAACCAAAGCTTTGTTGCATTTGAACGCACATCGTCTGATGAAGCTTTTACCATTCACAACGACACACTCAGTGCTAACGAAAGGCACTACAATTTTTCAGGAAACGATTTGGTTACACCTGCTCAACATCTAAAGAAAATAAATGCCTATCAGGAGTTCTGGCATAGTTGGCGAACTTTTCATCCTCAAACCGCGAAGTATCAATAGGCTAAAAATTATTTATTCAACATAAATTTTTTATTGTTATGCCACACATCGATCTGCCTAAAGAATATCCCGGAATCCGGAGTTTGTTTATGTTTCGCCCCGAAACCGCAGCTCCATTGAATGACTTGGTGCAAACACTACTGCACAATCCGCATCCCACACTCAGTCCGGGCGAACGAGAGTTGATTGCCACTTATGTATCTAGTTTAAATAATTGCAAGTACTGCTCAACAATTCATGGGGCAATCGCGAAGCATCATCTTCACAACGGAGATCTTGTGGAAAGTGTGAAATCCAATCCTGACACAGCGCCAATCAGCAGTAAACTAAAAGCCTTGCTTAAAATTGCGGCCCTTGTACAATTGAGTGGCAAAGAAGTTTCTGCAAAAGATGTGGAGGCGGCCCGAAATGAAGGAGCGACTGACATTGAAATTCATGATACTGTGTTAATTGCTGCAGCCTTCTGCATGTTCAATCGTTACGTAGATGGTTTGGCCACATGGGCGCCCGATGATCCTGCTGTTTATGATCGCATGGGCAAACAACGTGCTGAAGAAGGGTACCTGACTCCGCCATTTAAAATTCAACCTCAGCAAGTTTAGAAAACGATTTCGACAAATTATTTTGGCAACAGTTGTAAGATAAAATAATCTTAATTGAAAAAGAAGTCCTAGATTTCAGAAGTATAATAAACCTAACACCTTAAATAAAAGCAACTATGGCTACCGCACAAAACAACCAACAGGTAATTAGCAACCAAAATATAATCAAGAGCAATCAGGGCTCTATCCTTAAAAATCAGGGTGGACTGCAATCCAACCAACGAGTGATTCTTGCAAATCAGAAATCACTAAAACAGAATCAGGGTTCTATTCTTTCCAATCAGCGAGAAATCATCAATAACCAAAAGCATATTCTCAAGAACCAAAAGACACTTGATTTGATCGTCAGGAACCAGCAGGCAATCCTTAAGTTGTTAAAGAAATAATCAAGTTTTGGATACCTGAATTAATGACCAATAAGAAAGTTCCAAGGTTATATTTTACATTTCTAGTTATTGTTTTGGGTTGCTGGACATATTATATGCTCTCAACCCAAAATTTTTTCCTCTACCTGAAGCACTATTATGCTGTTTTAACGATGGTCTTTGGCTCTTTCATTGCCGGCTCCAGTCCGGAAGGAAGTGCTGCCATAGCCTATCCAATCTTTACTCTGCTCCTTAAAATTTCTCCTTCCGTTGCCAGAAATTTTGCATTTGCCATTCAAAGTATCGGCATGACTTCGGCAAGTTTGCTGATTATAGGACTGGCTATTAAAGTAGAATGGAACTATATTAAGTATGTCACAATCGGAGGCGTTTTTGGTTTGATCCTTGGCACCTACTACATTGTTCCGCTTATCTCACCTCCACTCGCCAAACTCTTTTTCGTTTCTCTCTGGTTGAGTTTTGGACTTGTACTCTGGAATGAAAACCGAAAACCCAAACGCGAAGTTTTTGTTGCCATTCAGCGATTCGCAAAATCTGACATGGCTCGATTGATTTTTTTCGGATTAATCGGAGGAATGATCTCATCCATTTTTTGGAACCGGTATCAATATTTTTACATTCTGTCTGATGACCATTTATTATCGCATCGATGAGAAAGTAGCTGTACCTTCTTCGGTGATCATCATGACCATCGAGACGTTGCTTGGCTTCTTTTTACATGCCGGTATTATCCACGACTTTCAAAATGAGTCGTTTGAGATGTGGATAGTGTGCGTACCCGTTGTTGCGGTATTTGCGCCACTAGGATCATTTGTGATCAGCAAAGTATCGCGCAGAGGCATTGCAGCATTCCTTTATGTAATATTGATCGTGCAGTTCATTGGAGCCATGTGGGTGATCAAACCCAATCTTCAACAACTTGGAATGTGTCTCATCGTGTTAATCTTAGGCTTGTCAACATTCCTCTACCTGTCAAAAATGCAGAGGCAAATCAATTGAAAAAAATCATCAGGCTTTTATTCCTTTATAAATAATTTCCTTTCGGCTGATGCCAAACCGATAAGCGCTTTCTTCTGAAAAACTAAGACAGAATTGATCTTCTATGGATTTCAGTCCACTTTGTTCAATTCTTTTTGGATAATCCTTTCCATATTTTCTGACATGATCATCCTGGCCAAAAATCTTTTCACGTTCTCGTGGGTCAGTAATTGAGTTGTCTTCAAATGTTTGCTCAGGCAAGGGAAAGAAAAGAGGAATTTGTAAGATCGCCCAGCCTCCAGGTTTCAATACACGATGAAATTCCTTCATCACCTGAATGTCATCTTTAACGTGTTCAAGCACGTGATTACAGAGTACAACATCAAAATGATTTTTTCCGAAAGGGATTTGGTGAATATCCATCTTCACTTTTGCAAGCGGGGATTCGATGTCAGCAGTAATGTAGTTATCACCATGTTGTTTTTCAAACCGGTTGATGAAACACGGCTCCGGGGCTATATGTAGAACATTTAGCTTTTGCGAAAAGAAGTTGGTTTTGTCTTTGAGGTAAAGCCAAATCAGCCTATGCCGCTCCAAGCTTAAGCAACTTGGGCAAAGGGCATTTTCTCTTGGCCTGATCCTTCCGTAAGGAAGAAATTTTTTATAATGATGGTTACAAATGGGGCACTCAACCTTGCTGCCGAAATAAAAAATTCCCAAAACTTTTAACCCGACACCGGTAAAAAGCTGCAGGTATTTGCGAGGGACAAACCGAATCAAAAAGGAAATCAATTTTTTCATTGGCCGCAAAGATAAACTGGATTCCCGATTCTTTGGTACTCCTGTACAGATAGGAATTAACTGCTAACTTAGTAGAATGCAAGCCGACGAAGACTATTTTAAAAAATTAACAACTCGGTATATAAGGCTCACCGTGATTAGTCTTTTTACATTGGCGTTACTGCAAGGTCTTCACTCCTTCTTCTTAACACTTTTCTTCTGGATTTCTGCGGGGTTTGGCGCACTGGCACTCAACTATTATATCGCTGGAAAGCGAGTTACTCAGTCTCAACATGAAGGACAATGGTCAGGTTCACCAGATGCGTCCACCGGCAAGAGAAGCCCATTTCTTGTTTTTGCCATTATTGGCATTAGCGCGATGATTCTATTTGCAGTTATAGGCTCAATGATTTCCTCGCGCAAATCGACCGACAATAATAGCAGTGAAGCATCGAAAACTGAAGAACCCGAACAACAACAGGCAGAAAAAACTCTTTCGGTATACGATCTGGCAGCACAAGAATTTAACAATAAAAATTACAGGCAATCAATTTCCATGAGCCGGAAAGCATTATTAGAGGATTCCGGCAACAAAGACTTTATGCTTTTACTTGGCGATGATTATGGGTTGTTAAAGCAACTCGACTCCTCTTTTATTTGGTTTGACAAGGCTTATCAACAAGGTGCCCGAAGTGCTTACCTAAGCCACTGGCTCGGGTATCTTTACGATGAAAAAGGAAGTACCTCGAAAGCTATTGAGTTTTATAAAGATGCCGTTGGTCAGGATAGTACTCGAACTCCAGCCTATGATCGTCTGGCAGAGCTTGATCCCGATCGGGCAGAGTGGTATAAAAAGAAATCGAGACAGTGGGCACAGAAATAGGCATTTCGCTCTTACTCGTTCCTTTCAAAATCTTTCTCCTTTTAAAACTATTTCGGCCAATCCACCATCTTTATAGTAGAAACAAGCTAGAACCATAGTTTTTGTGGCCGAAACCTTACTTGACATTGCTATGATGCATTCCGACTCCCTGATCACCCGCGCCCGGGAAGGGGACAAGAATGCCCAGGGTAAGCTGGTGCAGCTGTGGTATAAACGCATCTATAATTTTAGCTACAAGTTCTTTTTCGACCACGACATGGCTATGGAAGTTTCACAGAAAACGTTCATCAGCATGCACAAAAACCTTGCTGGCTTGCAAGAAGTGACTCGGTTCAAATCGTGGCTCTATACAATTGCGGTAAATTATTGCCGTGAAGAAGCACGAAAGAAAAAATCGAGTCGCTCATTTTCGCTTCATGATCTAAACCCGGGCGAGGGCGAAGAAAGTTACCGATGGGAAGAAAGCCATCACCGCAGCGAAAACCCCGAGCGCTTGCTGCGTCACTCAGAACTCTCGGACCTACTGCAGGAGTGCCTCATGCAACTTAGTGCCGAACAGCGCGAAGTAGTAATCATGAAGGAGTATGAGGGCTTGAAATTCAGGGAAATTGCGGAGGCCCTGAACATTTCTGAAAACACGGTGAAGTCGCGGATGTATTATGGATTGGATGGATTGAAAAAGATATTAGAGCAGAAGAAAATTACAAAAGAAACAATTGGTTATGAACTATAAACCAGATGAAAGCCAGCTGATTGCTTACTTGTACGGTGAGGTCAGCGAAAAAGAAAAGGAGAAACTGGAAATTTATTTTCAGCAGAACCCCGAAGAACTTGCCAAGCTTCGAGCGCTGGGCGAAGTGCGCGAAATCATGGCTCAAGCTCAGGACAAAGAAGTGATCGCGCCACCCGTCTTTGTTGACGATTCTGGTATCCGTCCATTATGGCAATCATCCTATTTAAAAGTTGTGATGGGGGTAGCGGCATCAATTCTATTCCTGCTTGTTGCCGGAAAATTACTTGGGCCCGAGATCAATTATTCAAAAGGCGAATTGAGAATCAGTTTTGGAAAGAAAACCGAGCCGATAACACAGCCAGCCAATCTCACAGAACAAAAAGTAAATGAGTTGATCGAAGCGTCATTGACAAAAAATAATGAGTCTCAAGCAGCAGTCCGTACGGAGGATCAGAAAAAGCTGATGAAAAGTATGCTCGATTTTAATTCAAAAAAGATAGATGTCTTAGCACAAAGTGCATCGCTGGCAAATCAGGAACAGGTGCGCTCCTTTGTAGCTGGCTTGCAAGAGCAGAATTTAAAACTGATGAAAGACTATTTTCAGCTTTCTGCGGCCGACCAGAAAAAATATATGGAAAACCTGCTAGTTGATTTTTCAGGCTACCTGCAAGAACAACGCAAACAGGATTTGCAGTTTGTGCAGACTAAAG
>JABDGP010000090.1:0-6181 GCA_013285945.1 Bacteroidota bacterium
CGATCAAGTTTTTTCAGAATTCCAATTTCACGAGCTTCTTCCGCAGAGGTTGCCACTTTCGCAGTTGCAATATTCATGAAAGCATTTTGCAAAGCATTTAGTTCAACATCGCCTTCTTGCAATGCATCACTGACACGTTTGGTAAATTCCTTTGTTCCACCACCGCCTGGAATTAGTCCGACGCCAACTTCAACCAGTCCGATATATGTTTCTGCTGCCGCTACAGCGATGTCGGCATGCATGGTCATCTCGCAACCTCCGCCAAGTGTTCTACTTTGGGGTGCAACGACAACGGGTACCGAAGAATAACGAATGCGCATCACAGAATTTTGAAAATGTTTGATCATGAAATCGATCTCATCATATTCTTGCTCGATGGCATACATGAAAACCAATCCGAGATTTGCGCCAAGCGAAAAATCAGCACCCTGGTGACCGACAACCAACCCACGATAATCTTTTTCGGCCAGATCAATAGCTTTATTCAATCCTTCAATCACTTCACTGCCAAGCGTAAAACTTTTGGTATGCCACGCAAAGTTGAGCACGCCATCTCCAATGTCATAAATTTTTGAGCCAGGGTTTTTCCAAACGATATTTTCACTTTTGTTTTCGAGGATGACAAAACTTTCTCTTCCTGGAATCGATTTATATGACTTCGTTGGGATGTCATAGTATTTCTTAACTCCCGCTTCACTTTTATAAAATGATTTACTACCAGAGGCAACCATGTCGTAAACCCATTGCGCAGGTTTGTATCCCGCAGCCTCCATTAACGGAAGGCTTTTCTCTACACCAACGGCATCCCATGTTTCAAATGGGCCGAGTTCCCAACCAAAACCACCACTGACGGCATCATCAATTCTGAAAAGCTCATCACTGATTTCCGGAATACGGTTTGTCACATATTTAAAGAGGTCGAAGAAACAATCGCGATAGAAGTCGCCTGCCTTATCTTTGCCTGCAAGTAATACTTTGAAGCGATCTTTGAGATTGTCAATTGTCTTTGTTGTTTCAAGCGTGGCAAATTTTGCTTTTGCTTTTGCTTTTGGCTTATATTCTAAAGTTTTGAGATCGAGCGTAAGAATCTCAGTTTCTCCTTTGGCATTTTTTGTTTTCTTATAAAAGCCCTGGCCCGTTTTATCTCCAAGCCATTTGTTTTGGTCAAGCTTGGCAACCACTTCTGGCAACTTGAACATTTCGCGGCCTTCATCTTTTACTAAGCCGGCATATAAGTTGTTCGCCACTTTCACAAGTGTATCCAACCCCACAACATCGGATGTTCTGAACGTTGCCGACTTCGGCCGGCCAATAACGGGGCCAGTAAGCTTGTCGATCTCATCTACATTGAGATCAAATTTTTTCATGGAGTCAATGACTTTGAGTAACCCCCAAACGCCAACGCGGTTGCCAATAAATGCAGGTGTGTCTTTGCAAAGAACAGTAGTCTTTCCCAAGAAAAGATCACCATAGTGCATTAAAAATGCAGTGACGGCCGGATCGGTTTTCGCAGTGGGAATAATTTCAAGAAGCTTTAAATATCTGGGTGGGTTGAAGAAGTGTGTTCCTGCAAAATGTTTTTGAAAATCTTCGCTTCTGCCTTCAGACATCAGGTGAATAGGAATGCCTGACGTATTGGATGTGATCAGCGTTCCCGACGTTCTGTATTTCTCGACTTCCTCATACACCTTCTTCTTGATGTCCAGATTTTCAACAACGACCTCAATAGTCCAGTCGTAGTTTTTAATTTTGGGCATGTCGTCTGTAAAGTTTCCAAGCTTCACACGTGATGCAAACTTTCTGCTAAACAACGAGGCTGGATTGGCCTTGAGTGTAGCTTCAAAAGCAGCGTTAACTATTCTATTCTTAACTGCAGGATGATCGACAGTTAAGTTCCTTTTCTTCTCATCATCGGTAAGTTCTTTTGGTGCTATGTCGAGCAACAGCACATCGCAACCAATGTTGGCAAAATGACAAGCGATGCGTGAACCCATAATGCCAGAGCCCAATACAGCTACTTTCTTAATTGTTCTATTCATAAAAATCGTTATTCGTTATTGATTGGTCGTTGATGGTTTACAGATCAACCAGCAACAGTAAACTAAATTAGCTATGTTTTTTCGTAATTGACACTTCTTTTGGTTAGTGATTGAATTTGCTGAATCACCTCAAAAAACACTTTGAGCTTTTGAGATGAGATTTCCTGCTGTACGGTATCATTAAATCCTATCACAATAGCTTTTGCATTTTCTCGTTGCTTCTTGCCGTCTTTTGTAAGAAAAATTCGCACAGATCGTTTGTCAGTCTTATCTGCCTTCCGAACAATCAACTTTTTGTCCTCCATTGACTTTAACAAACGTGTAAGGCTTCGTGGTTCCAATCCCATTTGTGGAGCAATTTTAGTAGCCGGAGTTCCGTCATCACCATGAATCGTAAGCAACGCAAACCCAATAGACATAGTACCACCAAATTTTGCGGCTTGCTGATTATAAAACCTCGAAATTCCATGCCATGCCGTGCGTACATGATGATCGATCGTCTCTTCTCTTTTTCATATTGGGGAGACGAAGTTAAAAAAGATTTGTTATGCACGCATACTATAATCAAAATTATTTTATTGTTAAGCCACGGGTTTGGGCTCCCTGCGGCTGCCAGAATAGAGTTCGTACTCCAATAGGCGACAATCCAGTTTTGCTGAATAGAATTCAATTCTGCGGCTGGCTTTCAAGCCTATCTTTTTGGCCAGATCAAGATTGCCCGTAAAAATATAACCGGTGTAGCCTTGGCATTTCTTTTTCAAAAAGTCTCCTATGCGCGAATAGGTTCCTTCCAGCTCGGCGACATCGCCCATACGTTCTCCATATTCAGGATTGAGGAAAACGACTCCGGGAGCAGCCGGAATCTCTGTCGCTTCAAAATCACAAAGCTGAAAATCAATCAAAGATTCAACGCCTGCAACGCCAGCATTAATCTTTGAAATATCAATAGCATCCTGATTAATGTCCGTTGCAATTACTTTTAACCCTGGAATATCAATGATTTGTTTACGCTGTTTCTCAGCTTCAAGTTGGTAGAACTTTTCATCGAAGCTGATAACATGCATAAATGAATAATTTTTCCGGTAAAGCCCTGGTCTGCGATTCGTAGCTAACATCACCGCTTCAATTGCAACCGTCGATGAGCCGCACATCGGGTTTACAAACGGAGATTGCTTGTCCCAATTCGTTGCCATAATCGTTGCGCTTGCCAAGGCCTCAAGCATTGGTGCCCTACCGGGAATTTTTCTGTACCCATGTTTTGCCAACGTCTCGCCAGAAGTATCAAGAAAAATTTCTGCTCGCTCCTCTTTCCAATACAAATGGAATACTGCCTTATCCATTTCAGAACCCGAATCCGGCCTACTGCCCACCTCTCTTCGCATTCGGTCAGCTATTGCATCTTTTACTTTGACGTTAACAAAAAGCTCGTTGTTGACAGTAAAGTGTTCCGCATGACTCGTTATAGAAAAATACCCATCGGGTGAAATGATATTTTCCCACTCATAGGCTATCAACTTATCGTACAATTCTTCCGGCCCATCACATTTAAAAGAAGTCAAAGAATACAACACCTGACTTGCACTTCGCAAATTCATGTTTAGCAAAATGCAATCTTTGACTGTGCCGCTCAATTCAACTCCGGTCACAAATGTATTTTTGACTTTAAATCCAAGATCAGTCACTTCTCTTTCCAGGTGAACAGAAAGTCTTTTATTACATGTGATTATAATCCGTGCCGGCGAGTTGAAAATGTCCATGTCAATTTATTAATGGTTAAGTGCTTGATTTTTTGGGCTTCTAAAAAGCCAAAGGTAAAAGATAAGAAGTCACGAGTTATAGAAAATAATTTGACTAGCTGGAAGGCATTCGCAATAGAGCCTTCTATATAATGTTTAAAATCAAATTAAGGTTGTATAACTGTCAACGGGTTTTTGTAATTATGTTTACTACAAATTGTAATAATACCTATGAAAAAAATTGCATTAGTGATCCTTCTCTTGCAAGGAGTCCGTTGTTCCACCAACTATCAAATTTATAATCAGTCCTTGTTGGAACAGTTTGCAGCTAGTACGACAGATAAAAAGGTTCTAATCACGCCACCCTACGACTCTTACCCAGGAACGGGCTATGGGTATGACTTAAGACTGATAAAATGTTTAGATAAAAATGGAACCGAGCAGGTTGTTAACCTGACGAATAAAACCAGAATTAAATTCACTACAAAAGATAGCGTGAAGACAACATTCTATTTATATACTTTGGTTCTTAAAGATAATATTGTCACTGGCGGCGCTACTAATTCTAGCCCTGCCAAGACAATAAAAATTCGGGAAATAATTAAGATAGAAATAATGAAATAATGTCCCTTGGTTTTCCATTTTGAATCCCATTTTCGTAAATGTGCGTCTCAATTTATCCTACTTTTGAAGTCGCTATTTATGGACTTACGACTTCAAACCGGTTACAGACAAATTCTGAGTATGGCAATGCCAATCTCACTTGCCATCCTCGTGCCACAAATCAATTTCATTACCAACAACATTTTTTTAGGCGGGCTTGGCGAGCAATCGCTTGCTGCAGCAGGCATCACTGGAGTATATTATTTGATTTTTGCAGTGATTGGCAACGGTCTCAATAATGGGTTGCAATCTTTAATTGCTCGCAAGGCAGGAGAAAACAAACCAAAAGAAATCGGGCATCTCTTTTTTCACGGAGTGTGGATATCAATTGCCGTAGCATTTCTTGGCATTTTAATCACTTACACCATAGCGCCGATTATTTTGCGGGCAACTATTCATAGCCCGATTATTTACGATCAGGTAATCAGTTTTTCCTTCATCCGCATCTGGGGGCTGCCGTTTCTCTATTTGTATGTAATGCGCAACGCTTTGCTTGTTGGAACGAACCAAACCAAACTTTTGATTTGGGGAACACTGGCGGAAACCATTGTAAACATCTTTCTCGACTATTCCTTGATTTACGGACGGTTTGGGTTTCCGGCCATCGGATTTAATGGAGCTGCCTATGCTTCAATCATTGCCGAAGGCTCAGGATTGCTGGTGATCTTTGTCGTGATTCATTTCAATGGCATCAACAAAGCTTTCTCTTTATTTGAGAGTTGGAAAATTGATTTCGAAACGATTCGCCGTATTTTATACAAGTCGTCTCCGCTTGTTTTACAATTTGCCATCAGCATCATCACGTGGGAGTATTTTTATATTTTGATAGAGCATCATGGTAATCGCGCCTTAGCCATCTCCAACACGATGCGTAACATCTTTGGAATTTTCGGGGCATTCGTTTGGGCGTTTGCGGCAACTGCCAATACCATGGTGAGTAATGTTATCGGCCAAGGGAAGTCCGAAGAAGTTTTACCTCTGATCAGGCGAATAGTTATTCTTAGTCTAAGTTGTTCTGCAGTACTCACTCTTTTGCTAAATCTAGGGCCCGAATTTTTCCTTTCCTTTTACGGACAAGATCAATCTTTCATCACGGAAGCGATACCTGTCATTCGAATTGTTTCGATTGCTTTATTAATGATGTCCTTTTCGGCGGTGTGGCTCAATGCTGTTACAGGCACGGGCAACACCATGATCAATCTTGTCATTGAGTTGATCACAATCGTTGTTTATGCCGTCTATGTTTATCTCACCCTCGAAACATGGAATCTTCCTATCACTTGGGGCTGGGGAAGCGAACTGGTTTACTGGGCGTGTATGTTTTCGATGTCATTTTGGTATATGAAATCGGAAAGGTGGGTTGAAAAGAGAGTGATGAGTTAAATCTTCATTTTATCTTTACTGAAAATCAACTTATGGATTTGAATCTGACTGGTAAAAATGCTTTGGTTTGTGGAAGCACACAGGGTATTGGGAAAGCAACGGCTATCGAGTTGGCTTTTTTAGGAGCTACCGTAATTCTGATTGCGCGAGATGAAACAAAATTAAAATCCGTATTGAATGAACTTAATTCTTCCCAAGGGCAAAAGCACGATTATGTTATTGCCGATTTCAATTTCCCTGATCAAGTAAAGACCGCCGTTCAAAATTTAGTTTCAAAAAGAAAAATTCACATTCTCATCAACAATACCGGTGGTCCACCAGCGGGCCAAGCTATTGATGCAAAACCGGAAGATTTTCTTA
>JABDGP010000090.1:6191-6866 GCA_013285945.1 Bacteroidota bacterium
TTTCTTAGCGCGATCAATGCACATTTAATCTGTAGCCAGATTCTGGTTCAGGCTTGCGTGCCCGGAATGAAAAAAAATAATTATGGAAGGATCGTCAACATTATTTCAACGTCTGTGAAAATTCCTATCAAAGGACTTGGGGTTTCGAATACTGTTCGAGGAGCGATGGCCAGTTGGTCGAAAACGCTTTCGCTTGAGCTTGCTCCTTTCGGAATCACAGTAAATAATATTTTGCCAGGCAGTACAAAAACAGGGAGGATCGAATCAATCATTCAAACCCGTTCGCAGAAATCCGGAAAAACGGAAGCGCAAATCCGGCAGGCGATGATTGATGAGATTCCAGCAGGTCGTATGGCCGAAGCCAGTGAAGTTGGTGATGTCATTGCTTTTCTTTCATCACCCGCAGCAGGTTATATAAACGGAGTGAGCTTGCCAGTAGATGGCGGGCGTACGGGAAGTCTGTAGAAATTATTTAGAACACAGAATGCAAAAAATTCTCAATTACATCAACGGAAAGCTGGTCGAGCCGAAATCGGGAAAATATCTTGACAACTTTACTCCAGCCGAAGGGAAAGTGTATAGTCTCATTGCAGATTCTGAAAAAGATGATGTGGATGATGCTGTGAATGCCGCCAAGCAAGCATTTGCTTCATGGTCAACAATGTCAATTGAAGA
>JABDGP010000091.1 GCA_013285945.1 Bacteroidota bacterium
AAGCTTCAGGGCTGTCTGCCGATGAAATTGAACATCAATCTCCTTTCAGAGTTTTTACAGGTAATAAGCCAACCAACTCCATTTTATTCAAACAACTCAACCCGCGGACATTGGGTAGTTTGATTACCATGTACGAACATAAAATCTTCACACAGGGAGTCATCTGGAACATTTTCAGCTTTGATCAATGGGGTGTAGAACTTGGAAAGGTTTTGGCAAAAAAAATACTTCTCGAACTGTCCTCAAATCAAGAAATTACCTCCCACGATTCCTCAACTAATGCGCTCATCAACCATTTCAAACGATTGAATTCCAAATCCTGACGGAAAAAAAAAGTAATCATTGCCTAATACGCTGGAAGGCGTATTTTTGGCATTCTTTTTCATTATAAATGGACGCAAAAATTTCGAAAATTGGTGTCTTTACATCGGGTGGTGATGCGCCCGGAATGAATGCAGCAATACGTGCAGTAGTACGCACATCCATATTCTACAAAAAAGAAGTGTTTGGAATTATGCAAGGCTATGATGGCATGATTTCTGGCGATATCGTAAAATTAGGTGCACGATCTGTGGGTAACATTATTCAGAGGGGCGGCACTATTTTAAAGTCAGCACGCAGCCAGGAGTTTCGAACCAAAGAAGGAAGAAAAAAAGCTTTCGATAACCTTAAGAAAAATAACATAGACTCTCTGGTAGCAATTGGTGGCGATGGCACTTTTGCCGGTCAGGATATACAATGCCATAGACACCGGCCAAACCATCAGTTTCAATTTACTTACGCGCGAAGGCCACAACCCTGTCAGCTATGAGAAAAAGGACAAAGTCACGGGCAAGCCACTTCGTGCTGAAGACATAGTGAAAGGCTATCAATATGAGCCTGGACAATATGTGATCGTAGAACAGGAGGACCTTGAAAAGGTAAAATTAAAAAGTGAAAAGGTGGTCGAGATTGAAGGCTTTGTGAAATCTGAGGAAGTTCACCATACGCTTTTTGAAACTCCCTATTTCGTGGGCCCAGATGGTGATATCGCAGCAAAAACATACGGATTGCTATGCCAGGTGCTCAAAGACAGTGGCAAAATAGGCGTAGGCAAAGTAGTGCTACGTGATCGCGAAACGCCCGTGCTCATTACTCCTCACGAAAGTGGGATTCTTATGTACCGGCTTCGTTATCCAAATGAAGTACGCAATATCAATGAGGTGCCGCAACTGTTGGAGGTCAAAGCAGATAAAGAGCAGATGAAACTTGCTAAGACTTTGGTTGACTCAATGACGACCAAGTTTTCCAATATCGAAATGAAAGATCATTACTACGATGCTCTCAAAGCTATCATCGATGCGAAGGTCGAAGGCAAAGAGATTGTAACAGTTACCGAAGAAGAACCAAAAGTGGTGGACATTATGACTGCCTTGAAAGCGAGTATTGAAGCTGCCAAGAAAAAACCGATGGAGAAAGCCAAGGGTGTTAGCTTGGTTGAAGAGAAAAAGCCTGCTCGGAGAAAAGCCAGTTAACGCGGCTTAATTAATAATTACTTTGTTTTTGGTTTCTCCTTTTTGGAGTTTCCAAATGAATATCCCAGAGAAAAATTCAAAGTCTCATTATAAACCTTTTGCTGAGGCTGGGGAGGACCTCCTACATTCGTCACTAATAATGATGGGTTTTCAAATAGTGGAACATAGCCACGGGTATATCGTAGTCCAATACTGATTCCCCATTTTGTTTCGTATTCAGCTCCGATAACAACGCCCGCGTCAAGCTTTTGCCTATAACTTGAAAGGGTAGTTGCTGAACCAAAAATATTGGAGTTTGCATTGCCCACACTATCTTGAGCACTTGACGAAAGAAGCATACTGATATAGGGTCCAGCCAATACCTGAAACCCTTTCCAATGGAAAGTCGGGCTAATCGGGTAAACATCGATGTATTGGCTCTTAAATTTACTTTGGAACTGTACTCCGGATTTGCCTTCCGTTTGTAACATGCCTCCCTTCTGAATAAGTAACAGTTCGGATTTGATCCAAAAGTCCTTCTTGATTTTCGAATTGACAAACATTCCGAAATGAAAACCTGAAAGTGAGGAAGGATTGCCATTATTCGACAGTTGATGGATATCCGGTCCGTAAAGTTGTGCTGAAGTAATTCCAGCCTTTATACCAAAACGTGTTTCGCCTTGTGCGAAAGCACCGACACACAATGCTGAGAGAGCGAGCGTGAACACAAACTTGTTTTTAAACGTGTAGCTCATTCTATTTAAAAATTAATGTCCCAGATTCCAGCGGCTCTTTCCAACTCAACGAGGGCTGCTGCATAATTATACAATGCTTCAAAATAATTGAGCTGAATCTCGTTGTAAGTCCGCTGGGCATTCAATACTTCCAGCAAAGAAGTTTTACCTCGTTGGTAGCTATAAACCTTTCCATCGAGCACTTTTTTGGATTCAATCAATAGGCCCGATTTAAACTGCTTTACCTGCCGGCTTGCTGCGAGATAATTGAAAAAGGCTTGCGTTACTTCCGTCTGCACTTGGAGTTCCACCTGGCGGTATTGAATGTCGGTCTGCTCTACGGTATAATTTGCAATCTTCAAATCGCCCTTGTAATTATTTGAGAATTTCAAAGGAATAGAAATGCCTCCGTAGACCGAAGTAAATGATGGAGTAGGAGCAACATAGTTGTAAACGGCTGAACTATTGTTGGAGCCGATCACGATACCCAAGTCAATTACACGGTTTGCCTTGGCCAGTTTTAACGCACTTTGGGCAACACTTTTGTTTTTTAATGCTGCTAGTAGATCCGCACGGTTATTTTGAGCCGTTACAAGCAATTCTTGAAAATTGAACTCGCGGTCGAAAGTTGTAAAACCGCCTGTTGGATAGTATAAGGTATCAACTTCACGCTTGCCCAACAGCAGTCCAAGATTTGCCAAAGAGACTTTCCAGTCGGCTTCACTTTGATAGAGGGCATTTAATAATGATCCTGCCTCCACTTTGCTTTGACGGGCATCGATCTCCATAATCGAGCCCAGTTTGAACCGTATACTGTCTGATAACGAAAGTCGGTTGATGTTTTTATATGAACTCAGCTTTACGTTAACAATATTCTTTTCCTTTAGTGAAAACAGATAGCCCAATGTCGCGTCTGCACGTAAATTCCTAAAGAAGTTGTCGAGCAATGACTGATTGAGTTGAGCAAAGTTGCTGGCCAAATCAATACGTGCTTTGCGCTTGCCTCCAAGTTCAATAGTTGTTGATGCGTTGACGGCATATCCGTATCCCATCTTCATCCTGTTTTGACCATTATCAAAATAGCCGTAGTACAATTGTGGGTTTGGGAAAATCTTTGCAATCTCTATTCCTGCTTCAGCTATACTGACATTGAATTTTTCGGCTGCATAGAGTAAGTTGTTTTTTCCTACGAGCGACAAGTAGTCGACGTATGGAACTATTTTTTTATTGAAACTCGTATCGATCTGCGCCACAGAATGCCTCGCGATCATCAAGAAAAAAAAGACGGTTATGTATTTTAAAAGTTTCAAATGATCAACGATTAATGCTTTACTTCTTCTTGAATGATTGTCATGTCTGCACCCCATTTTTTCTCAACCAGGTAATACATAGCCGGCAATACATATAATGTAATCGCGGTAGCGAACAGCAAACCATAAACTATGACTGTTGCTAAAGGGCGCTGCACATCTGATCCGATACCTGTGGCCAGCGATGCAGGCAGCAAACCAAGAACAGCCACCGTAGCCGTCATAAGGATAGGGCGGAAGCGAAGCTTTGTGCCCTCAATCACCGCGCTCTTCAAATCCATTCCCTGCAATCGCAGCTGATTAAGATTGGAAATCATGATCACGCCGTTTTGAATAGCAACACCAAAGAGCGCAATAAAACCAACGGCAGAAGAAACGTTGAGTGTCATTCCACGAATGTTGAGCGCCAGCATACCACCAAATAGCGCCAGCGGCACCACCGACAAGATCAAGCCTGCCTGACGGAACCTACCAAAAGCACTGTATAACAAGATAAACATGATTGCAAGAGCCAACGGCACGATGATCGACAATCTTGCGTATGCACGATTCTGGTTTTCAAATTGGCCGCCCCATTTAACCACATACTTTTCGTGATCGTATTTTACTTCTTGTTCAATTTTATCCTGACCTTGTTTTACAAAAGCTGTCAAATCTATTCCGCGAAGGTTAAGCTTAACGGTAAGGTGCCGTTTGTTCATCTCGCGGGTAATGGTGCTTTCTCCTGTATTCAATTCTACTTTGGCTACCTGCGAAACTGGAATACGTGCGCCATCTGGAGTCGTGAGCATCAGGTTGGAGATTGCTTCGGGTGTACTGCGACTTTCAGCATTAAATCGGCAGGTAATGTCATACACACGTTCGCCGATAAAAATCTGTGATATTGCCTTGCCTCCAACTGCAACTTCTATTAAATCAGCAACATCTGAAACATTTAAGCCATAACGCGCTACTGCTTCCCGATCAATTTTTACCTGCAACTGTGGGAGTGGTGGCTCCTGATCGATAGCTAAATCCACGGCGCCTTTTATTGATCGCAATGTTTTAAGGACATCTTCAGCAATACGTCTGGTTTCTTTAAAATCGTTGCCAAAGACTTTTACAACCAACTCGCTGTGAGCCCCCGCAATCTTGTCCATTACACCATCAATCATCGGCTGAGAGAAGCCTACAGTGTATCCGGGCATTTTTGCATAGTCGTTGGCTAGCTCGTTGATCAAATCATTCTTTACTTTTCCTTTAGGCCATTCATCATATGGCCTGATACCAACAGAACATTCGTAGTGAGAAGGAGTCCAGGAGTCTGTACCATTGTCGTTACGACCCAGCTGAGTCACCATGTATGTAACTTCTTTGTGGCGCAAAGTTACCAGGCGCAATGTATCAGCCATTCGCTTTGATCGATCTAGGGAAATACCCGGAGGCAAAGTGACCTGAAGCCATATTGAGCCCTCATCAAGTTGTGGCAAGAAATCTTTTCCAACGGCAATTGTCAAAAGCACAGCACCTATTAGTACTGCCACGAGCGGCGCAAATACCTGCTTTGGCTTTTCTAATATTTTCTTGATGCGCGAGTGATAATAATGAGTCAGTGTCTCAAGCCAGCGATTGTGATAAAGCTTTTGCGGTTTGCGATAAACAGCATAGGCTAATCCGGGAATAAGAAGCATGGCTACAAGCAAGGCACCAAACAAGGCGTAGCTTACAGTGAATGCCATGGGAGTGAACAATTTCTTCTCGACACGCTCAAAGGCGAACAAAGGCAAATAGGCTGTGATAATAATAAGCGTAGCGAATAAAATTGGTCGCGCTACATGAAATGCCTGTACGCCAATATGGTGCTCTTCAAGGGTTTCCCGCTCATTTTCCTCTCGATTCTTCAAGATGGTTTCCATCATTACAATCGCCCCATCGACAATCACCCCAAAGTCGATTGCGCCAAGCGAAAGCAAGTTGGCAGGGATGTTTGTTACGTGCATGAGAATGAATGCAATCAGCAGAGCAAGTGGTATAGTGATAGCCACCAGCATTGCACCGCGCCAGTTACCCAGAAACAAAATCAAAACGATTACCACCAAGGTTATCCCCTCGATTAGTGTGTGTGAAACCGTATTCAGTGTAGTATGTACCAGTCCTGTACGGTCCATGTACGGAACAATCTTTACACCTTGAGGCAGTGTGCCGTTGTTTAATTCGTCTACAGCTTTGTGTACACCCTCAAGTACGTGTGACGGGTTTTCATGCTTTAATAACAGTACAATTCCTTCAATACTTTCTGAAAGAGTGGTCTTTGGATCAGTATAACCAAGAATACCCTTGCGCTCGAGTATACCATACTTTAATGTACCCAAGTCCTTAAGGAAAATAGGCACACCTTTCTGGCTTTTTACAACAATGTTGCCGAGGTCGTCAAGGTTTTTTAAAAGGCCTATACCACGCACCACATAACCAAGTTCTCCCCGGTTGAGGATACTGCCGCCTACGTTGTTATTGTTGTTGATAATAGCCGTCTCAACTTCGGTAAGTGTAGTTTTATATTGTTCTAATTTCTTAGGATCAATCTCTACCTGATATTGAGTAGTAATGCCACCAAAGTTCGTAACATCGGCAATGCCCTGCACTTGCTTGATGCGCGGAATGATAACCCAGTCTTGTAAATTTTTAAGACTTCGGATGTCGTGCCTGTTGCTAACTACAATGTATCGGTAGATTTCACCGATAGGAGAGCTAAGTGGATCCAAGCCTGGAATCGCTCCCTTTGGCAAGTTCAAATCCAAGAGCCTTTCTTCAATACGTTGGCGGCTCCAGTAATCTTCAATGCCATCTTCAAACACCAGCGTCACCATCGATAGGCCAAACGTACTTCGGCTGCGCATTACGTGCATACCGGGCAATCCGTTCAAAGCGCGCTCAATAGGAATGGTAATCTGCTGCTCAACCTCTTCGGCCGCCAACCCAGGTACCTGTGTTACCACTTGTGAAGTAACATCGGCAATGTCGGGATATGCTTCTATTGAAAGTTGTTTCCACGAATAGTAACCCATGAATGCCAACAGACCAAACATGGCCATAATCAGCCAACGCTTTTTGATCGCTGTTAAAATCAACTTCTCCATGGGTGATTATTTTGCGTCAAGCAGGTAAAAGCCACCTTCAGAAATGATAGTTTCATTTCCAACCAGCCCATCTGTGATCACAGTTTTTCCATTTACAGTTTCGGCTGTACTTACAATTTGTCTTTTATAATGACCGGGT
>JABDGP010000092.1 GCA_013285945.1 Bacteroidota bacterium
GACTCTGTGAAAATTACAACAGCAGTAATCCCGGCTAAACCTTCTGTTCAGATCACCGGAAGTGCAGTGCTTTGCAATAATTCATTTGTAGGCTTATCAGCACCAAATGGATTTAGTTCGTATTTATGGTCGGATGGAGAAACATCAAAACAAATTGTTGTCTCTACGGCTGGAAACTATTCGGTTCAAGTTGGCAATACTGCTAATTGTTTGAGTGCAACTTCAGATCCGGTAAACGTAATACTGAGCGGACAGCCCTGCGGCTCTACCACAATTGGCAATCCAACAAATATTCCACCGAGCTTTGCAACTACAACAATTGAAATACCGGTAGAGACCAAAGTGGTTTTTGATATAACAAGTCTGATTACCAAAGGCTCGGTTGGAATTGATTTCAGTACACTTCGCATTACACAGACACCGGCAAGAGGAAAGGCAATCATAGACGCTAACTACGCTCTGGAATTAGATTATACGTCACTCACCTTTATTGGCAAAGAAAGCGTGGGCTTGCAAGTGTGTGATTCGCTCAACAGCTGTACTCAGCAATCGCTGACACTCGATGTCGTTGGTGATGTAGAGGCATTCAATGCGGTTTCACCGTATCCCGATGGGAAAAATGATTTCTTCTATTTGAAGTTCATCGACCAGATTGAAGAGACGAAAAGCAACAAGGTCACTATTGTCGATCGGTGGGGCAATGAAGTCTTTTCTATTTCAGATTATAATAATACAACTAGTGTTTTTAAAGGAATAGATAAAAACGGCAATGACTTGCCATCGGGTACTTATTATTATCGAATAGATTTTTCTAGTGGTCGTGCCACGCAAACTGGTTTTATTTCTCTTAAACGCTAACGGCCTGAGCTATGAAAATGAAAAATACCGGGCTCCAGATTTCAAGCGATCAGTTTTTCGCAAGCCAAAGATTCTTTTTGTTTTTTATTCTGATGATTTCGATGCTTGTCTCTAATGCGCAACAAGATCCTACTTATTCACAATACTTGAATAACCCATTCACTATCAATCCATCCTATGCGGGGATTAATAATCGATTCAATGCTAACATTCAATACCGATCGCAGTGGAGTGGTGTGCAGGGTCATCCGGAGACGTTCAACTTCAACAGCCACGTCTCACTCGTCAATAACAAAGTGGGCTTTGGAGTTATGGCAATACAGGATAAACTCGGCGATAACGTTACCACCGAATTTTCAACGGCATATTCTTATAAAATTAAATTAGAGCACAATACTCTATTTTCATTTGGGATGCAGTTCGGACTGATGCGATTCACGAATAATTACTCTCAACTGAATTTTCAACAAACCAACGACCCTTACTTTTCAACTTATAATGTAACACGCTTCAACACAGGCGCTGGTGCAATGCTCAAGAGCGATCGTTATCTGATCGGCCTTTCGGCCCCACGACTTTTACCAGTGACCATTAATCAAGGTGGGCAGAATATTCAGGTGTACGACCGCACTTTTTATCTGATGGGCTCCTACATAATTTACCTGAATGAGCGAGTGCGACTGCGACCGGCAACTTTGCTTCGTGCTTCTGATAAATCCCGAAGCGTTGACCTGAATATGAACCTTCAAATTGAAGACTTTTACTCGGCTGGTATCTTTACCCGCAACTTCAACACCTACGGGCTGCTCCTGCAAATGATTGTAAAACACTATCGATTTGGTTATGCCATTGAAGTGCCGGGTTCAAAAACCGCCATTCCGTTTACAACCAATGAATTTATGCTAGGCATTTCTTTGAGCGCTTTCCGTTTTCATGATCAATCTTTTTCTGTTTTTTAAAGAAAAATCAATCATTTTTGAGTACGAAAGGATTTCTACAAACTTCGTATTTAGCCAATGGTTGCCTTTATCCGATCAATTCTTTTATTAATAAGCCTGTTATCGAGCATTTGCCTTTATGGACAGACAACTGAGAAACCGCGCCAAGCACCGGTCAATCTGACTTTTTACTACAACATCAATTGGGAATTGACCACACCAGAGAAATCGTTCTTCAAAAGAGAGGCTTATTTCGATTTGGAAGAAATGATTTTCGACGGCATCTATAAAGATCATAACAGAGAAGGCAAATTGATAGCCGAGGGATTTTATACTCACGGAGTAAAACGCGGAATCCAAACTGAATATTTTGATGATCACTCCACCAAGCTCACGGTTGAATACGCTGATAATGATTTTATAATCTGGCAGAAGGTTAAGCAAAACAAGGAATATGAAATAACAAGGGGTACGGGAAAGTTTACGATCAACTACTTCTATTTTTTCGATTGGACTGTAAAGCAGGGAACTTTGACCGGAGAATTTCGAAATGGAAAAAGGGTTGGCACGTGGGTTTACCATGACTTGAAGAAAGTAAAAACAGATGTAGAGTATTATCAAAGCGGCAAACTTCTGGAACGAGTTTATTATACAAAAACTGATTCTGTGGCACTTAACGAGAGAAAAGAGATATTCCTTTCACTTAATTCGTTCAATACAGAAACGTTAAGCTTCGACAAAGAAACGTTTGCTTCAGTCAATGATTTTTTTGAAAAGCAAATTACTTACCCTGCCTCTTTTCAAAGAGGAGTTGCCTATCCGGGAGGCTGGAAACATTTGCTTTCGCTATTGGCTTATGAGACACAAGTTCCGGAGCGGAATTTGGCTCTGGTTAAATTGAAAGTAAATGAACATGGCCAAGTTTTAAAATCGGACATGGCACGATCTGTAAATCAAAATATTGATAAGGCAGTGCTGAAGGCTATCGAATCTCATGGGGCGAGATTTCTTCCGGCTATTAAAGATGGCAAGCCATATCCGTCAACAATTTACATACCCATATCAGGAGGTGAAGACTGGATGAAAACCTTGGTCGAGATGCCAGTCAGTTGGTTGACCGACTTCCATAATTTTATTAATTAACCTCGGAGTTTAGTTCTTAATATCCCACGGCTCTTCGTCTTTCACTTTCACAGAGTCGGGCACATCTTTATGGCCGGGATCCAGCGATATGTCGAGGCCGGAGGCTGGTCGCTTGAATTGACCTTTAGTTATTCCGGTAGCTGGATCGGCATATACTTTCGCCATAAAACTTGCCCATATAGGTCTTGCGGTCCGTGCACCCTGTCCAAAATCCCATGATGGAAAATGTACTGCACGCTCATCACCTCCTACCCAAATTCCTGTTACTAAATCGTGAGTAAGCCCCATGTACCACCCGTCCGAAGCATCGTTAGTGGTTCCGGTTTTTCCGCCAATCTCATTATCTTTTTTCAACTCTGCTGGAAGGCCAACGGATGAGCCACCGCTTTCTTCCACACCGCCCTTTAACATGAACACCATTTTATACGCAGTCTGCTCGTTAATTGCTTCTTTGGTCTTGGGAACGAAGTTTTCAATGACATTGCCATTTTTGTCTTCTATGCGCGTTATGAAAAATGGCTTCGTGTTGATACCACCATTCACAAAAGTGCAATAGGCCCCAACCAGTTCAAAGAGTGATACGTCGCTGGTGCCAAGACAAAGCGAGGGTACAGCGTCAAGCTTGCTATCAATGCCAACACGATGGGCGAATTCAACTACGTTTTCGGCTCCGAGAGTTTGCATCATTTGTGCAGTGATAGAATTAGTTGAGCGAGCCATAGCTTGACGGAGTGTCATAGTTTTGCCAGTTCCTTTTGGAGGTCCATCGGCATTCGCCGGATACCAGGCGGGTTGACCTTTTATTTTAAATTGAGGCGATATATCACGCAATGTATAAAAGGGAGAATAATCCGATTCCATTGCCAAGCCGTAGATGAAAGGCTTGAATGTAGATCCAGGTTGTCGCTTGCCTTGACGCACATGATCGAATTTAAAATACTTGTGATCGATTCCGCCTACCCATGCTTTGATGTGTCCGCTAATCGGATCCATAGCCATCATGCCGGTGTGCAAAAATTGCTTATAGTAGTTGAGGGAGTCATAACTGCTAAATAGCGTATCGCGCTCCCCTTTCCATGTGAAAATGGTCATAGGCTTTTTCTTGTGCAGCATGATTTTTAGCGAATCGGAATTCTCGCCATACCTGTCAGCGTATGCACGATAGGCTTCCGTTTGTTTTATTCTTTTGGCCAGAAAATCTTTAATCTCATGACCGTCTTCATCTACCCATGGGTTGCGGTTACGGTTTTTCCATTCCTTATAAAATTCCTCTTGCAACGGCTTCATTCTTTCGGCAACAGCTTCTTCGGCATAGCGCTGTAGGCGACTATCTAAGGTGGTATAGATTTTTAATCCCGAATTGTATAAATCGAGGCCTTTGCTATTACAGTAGTTAAGTAAATAGTTTCCAAGCACTGAGCGGAAATAAGTGGCCAGTCCCTGATTTTGATTTTGAACGCTATAACTCAAGTCAATAGGAAGGGCTTTGATTGAATCAAACTGCTCTTTGGTTTTGATTTTATAACCATGCTTATATATTTTATACAATACTTCGTTGCGTTTTTGAAGCGCATTGTTTGGATTTCGTTTTGGATTATAGAATGATGGAGCCTGCAACATTCCCACAAGGATTGCCGACTCTTGCAGGTTCAAGCTGTCAGGTTGCTTGTTAAAATATGTTTCGGCCGCCACTTTTATACCGAAAGCATTGCTGCTGAAGTCGCACGTATTCAGATACATCGCAATGATTTCTTCTTTGGTGAAATTCTCTTCAAGGTTTACAGCAATAACCCATTCTTTAGTTTTTTGAATAAGACGCCGGGGTATCCTGCCGAGCCTGCCCAGCGGACCATCAAGGTTGCGGTCGGTATTTTGGGTATAAAGATTCTTAGCCAATTGCTGTGTAAGTGTGCTGCCGCCACCCGAACTGCTAAATGTGAGAATGCCCTTGATCACACGGAAGTAAGCAGGCAAATCGAGACCTGAGTGCTGATAAAACCGATGATCCTCTGAAATCAAAAGTGTGTTGACCAGATCAGGAGAAAGTTCTGCGTAATGCACTTGGCTTCTGTTGTATCGAAAATACCGTCCCAGCGAAACACCATCAGAAGAAATGATTTCTGAAGACAGATCGTTTTCAGGATTCTCTACTTCATGAATACTCGGCATGCCACCATACAAACCAAACAAATTGATACTGACAGTGAATACATAAAGCGGTAGCCCAAGTATAAAAACCAAAAATACTATCCATAAGTATTTGATGGCACGCGGAATCCATGGCAACCGGATTTGCAGAAAGTTTTTGATTCTACTTTTGATAGTTTTTGTCAAAGAAGGTGAGGTACTCATCCAATGCTTTGTTTCGGTATAAAATCTGAAAATTGTCTTTGGTGATTACAAAATTATAGAAATTGTAATTGGAAAACGGTTTGCCCTTGGCAAGTTCATTAATGAATTTATAGTAATAGGCTATGGCCGACTCCCTGTTGGTAAATTCCACACACATCGTCATTGTCTTGTCATCGCTGTATCCGAGGTTACTGGTAGTAAGTTTTAGGCTTTTCCATTGTGAGGAATTGAATTTTTCAAGCACATCAACCACTGGGTTTGTAATGCGATCGGCAGAATTATAAACAACAATAAATAAGTGAGGTCCGGTCGTAGTACCAAACTGGATACCCTTGGCTTTTTCAATTTTCTCGAGTAGAGTTTTAGAAGATGCCACCAGTTGCTCAGCATAATTCTTCAAAGGATCTTTTGGATATTTTTTTATGAATTCGCTGAGGTCATATTGGTACCGTGTTACATCTTCTGTGCGGCCTACGATAAGAATTTTTAAAAGCTCCAACTGTGGTGTGAATTTAGTTTCTCCGGCTGTGAGAGCTTCATTCACCTTGTCCATGGCGGGCTTTAAATTGTTTTCCTGAAGATACCCGTACGCTTCTTTGTACATCAGCTTTTGCTTTTCAGCAAGGGCACTGGTTTCCTTCAGGTAATCGGGATTGATGAGGATGCGGGCAAACGTAGAGTTAGGAAATTCACTTTGCAAAAGTTGAGCATAGTAGTCAGCCTTTGCATCATTCTTCTCTTTATAAATTAGATACAGTTTGTACAACACTTCGGGCTTGCGCTCTGACTTCGGAAACCGATCCAGTAATTTTTCATACGACTCAGATGCGTTGTCTTTCTCGTTAAGGTTGAAATAATACAAATCACCCAAATGAAAATAGGCATCTTCGATCTTGGCAAGAGCTTCCTTTTTTTGGCTGTCGGTGCGGGGCAGTTGAGCCATGAACTTAGCGGCCTCATCTACTTTCACCTCTTTTTTCAATTCAGGTTTCACCTCCTTTTTCGGTTGAGGTTTATCTACTGTTTGCTGCGCAATAGGAGTGGAGGCATCTGAAAGTGAGGCTGTACGGTTTGACCTGCGCCAGTTATCTTCCAGATTGATTGAGCCCCAGACTCGTTGAAACTCCGTTTGGCCCGTTGCCATCAGGTCAGGACTACCAAAATACCAATCGCCCGTATTTTTGTCATCTGTTGTACCAGAACTAAGTGAGGCAGATGGCGTTGGGCTGCTATCAGGCCCAGAGCTTCTTTTCTTTTTCTTTTTTGTAGAAGCCAATTTCTTGTCCTTGTTCGCCATCAATGAGTCAAAACGATGTCTCACAGTTGCAGTGTCAAGAGAAGACCAGCGTAGCAAACTGTCATTGAGTGTAATGGCATCGGTGTACTTTACAAATTCGCCCAGAATAGTCTGGCGCTTCTTGATTGCATCGAGGTTTTCA
>JABDGP010000093.1:0-121 GCA_013285945.1 Bacteroidota bacterium
AAGGACGAATCGAAAATTTATAAGCAAGGAGATTACATAGGTCAAAGTGGCATTGAAGCATTTTATGAAGAGCAGCTTCGAGGAAAGCGCGGTCTGCGGTTTAAGCTGCGCGATGTAAAAG
>JABDGP010000093.1:131-6378 GCA_013285945.1 Bacteroidota bacterium
AGTGCCGGGACAGGATTTAATTTCAAGTATTGATCTGGATCTGCAATTGTACGGTGAAAAACTTCTGAAGGGAAAAGCCGGAAGCATTGTCGCTATAGAGCCATCTACTGGTGAAATACTGGCGTTGGTTTCCGGCCCGTCGTATGATCCGGTGTTGCTCACCGGAAAGAATTATGGAGCCCATTTTCAAATTATCAGCGGCGACTCTATGAAGCCACTATTCAATCGGCCGTTGATGGCGCAATACCGGCCGGGTTCTATTTTCAAAATTGTTCAAGCGATGACGGCCCTTCAGGAAGGTGTGATCACACCTGATACGCGCATCCGGTGTGACCGAGATATCATTGCATGCCATGGAGATCATAGTAACGAAGATCTGCGCGGAGCAATTGCCAATTCTTGCAATCCCTATTTTCATAGTGTACTTCGTAGAATGCTTAACCAGGGCAAATCCAAAGACCCGTTTCAAGATACACGTATCGGATTAGCAGAATGGGATAAGCATATCAACAGCTTTGGTTTTGGTAGCCGACTTGGAATTGATTTGCCCAATGAAAAAGACGGACTGATTCCCACACCGGCCTATTATGATCGTGCGTACAATAATCGCCCTTGGAAATTTTCAAATATTTATTCACTGGCTATTGGCGAGGGTGAGAATCTTGTTGTTCCCCTGCAGATGGCCAACTTTGCCGCCACGGTTGCTAATCGCGGATTTTACTTTATCCCTCATTTGGTCAGGTCCGTCGGCAAAGATGGAAAGCCCTTGCCGCAGTATTTGGTAAGGCATTATACTACTGTTGACTCCGCAAATTTTAGGGTAGCAGTAGATGCCATGCAACAAGTTGTGGCTGCGGGCACCGGCCAGTGGTTTGCCAAACTTCAGGATGTCATTGTTTGTGGAAAAACCGGTACGGTGCAGAACGAGCCATTTCCTGATCATTCTGTTTTCATAGCCTTTGCTCCTCGCGATAATCCGAAAATTGCTATTTCTGTATATGTAGAGAACGCAGGACAGGGCGCCAGAGCGGGTGCTGCTATTGCAGGATTGATGATTGAGAAATACTTGTTTGGCCTAACCCGGCGGCAGTATATCGAGGATTATGTATTAGCCGGAAAATTTTTGGATTGATATGAGAAGAGATTCAGACATATCGGGCACTATCGACTGGACAACGGTAATGTTATATCTGGCTCTTGTCACCTTGGGCTGGGCAAACATTTTTGCAGCGGTTTATGATGACACTGCAAACCAATCCATTTTTGATCTATCGCTCAACTCCGGCCGTCAATTGTTATTCATTGTTGCTTCCCTGATGATCGCCTCAGCTATCACGATCATCGACATGCGGTTTTATGAAACGTTTGCCTACCTTTTTTATGGAATCATTCTTTTCATTCTTTTTCTGGTACCCATCATTGGTAAAGAGGTTGGCGGCAACAAGGCCTGGATTGGTATTGGTTCTTTTGGTGTTCAACCTTCGGAGTTTGCCAAGTTTATCACGGCACTTGCTGTGGGGAAGTATATTGGCTCCGTTGGCTTTCGTATGGATAACCTGCGCAATCAAGCCGTTCTTTTTGTCATCATTGGCTTGCCTATGGGGTTGATCTTATTGCAAAAAGACACAGGCACAGCGCTGGTATTTACATCGTTTATCCTGGTTTTTTTTCGCGAAGGCATGTCGCCATTTCTGTTGATTGTCGGCATTTGTGCTGTTGTGATTTTTATTTTAACCCTGCTGGTACCCAATCCTGTTTATCTTCATATCGGCATCGGCATAATTCTAATCTTACTGATTTTTCTGGGGAAGAAAAAATTTAAACGGATTGTCCTTCTTACGCTTGGAGCAATTGTGATCAGTGGAGTGATAGTAAGTGTCGACTATGTGGTGAAAGATGTGCTAAAACCACATCAGCAAAACAGGATAAAGGCACTGATAAATCCGGATGCTGACCCGCTCGGGTTTGGTTGGAATGTAACTCAGTCAAAAATTGCGATTGGAAGTGGAGGCTTTTTTGGCAAAGGCTTTTTGAAAGGCACGCAAACGAAATTTGATTTTGTGCCTGAGCAGAGTACTGACTTTATTTTTTGCACCATCGGTGAAGAGCACGGCTGGTTTGGCAGCGCCGTAGTAATAGGCTTATTTGTTGCGTTGCTTTTGCGCATAGTCTTTTTAGCCGAAAGGCAAAAGAACCGCTTTGCGCGTGCCTATGGTTATAGTGTAGCCTGCATTTTCTTCTTTCATTTTGCCGTCAATATTGGCATGACTGTAGGGTTGTTTCCGGTGATAGGTATTCCCCTTCCATTTTTCAGTTATGGCGGCTCAGCCTTGTGGGGCTTTACTACATTACTTTTTGTTATGCTGAAACTGGATGCACACCGAGGACAGGTGCTGCAGCGTATCTGATAGAATCCTTATTTCCGGCTACCGTAGAAAAGCGTCAGGAATACGGTAGGGTAAATAGCATAATTCTCGACATTGGGCATCAACTCAACCTTCTTGAGATAGGCATCCAACAAAAAACCAGCTTCAAATCCTGTAACCTGGCTTTTACTTGTTCCCAGTTCAAAATTAAGTGCTGCTTTAAAATTGCCACCCATCTGAATCTTTGAGTTTCCAATCCCTTCAAACAAACTGCCTGTTCCCTGGATATCACCAAAAGACTGGGTTCCGTTATAGACCACGTTATAGGTGTAATAACTCTGGCCATTGTCACTCACCTGAATATAATAGGGTGCAACTATACCGATCGTGGGACCTACAGCAAACACGGCTTTTACTTCTACTCCCTGCTGTGGGCCTTTTGTGAAGAGAATCACATCACGGCCATATTGCAAACGAAGTGCATACAGATAATTTGATTTTCCATATATGAAGTAGTTGCCGCTGGCTGCCTGCATTCTCACCTCATGTGGGTTTTTTACATTAACTATCTCCAACCCAAAGGTTTCAAAAAGTTTCTTGTTGACCCGCCAGGCTTTTTTTAGAGCAAAGCCGCCAATCAAGCCGCCGTAGGAATTCTTGTTGATACCCCAAATAAACTCAGAATTGTATTCGTAGCTATCCAGAGTTTGCGCAAAAAGCCCGCTGACGCCAACTAGCTGGAGCAATACGATTATTAATAAAATTTTAGAGGCCTGCTTCACAACACCGTTATATATTCCCAAATTTAACTCCGAATTAACTAACGAAAAAAACTAAAATCAAGTTTACTATGGAAACCATAATGGCCACAGTAGAGTACGTTGGAGGCCTTCGCACCCGCGCCACCCACTTAAAATCGGGAGATACGATAACTACAGATGCCCCAACCGACAATCAAGGCAAAGGAGAGGCGTTTAGTCCCACAGACTTGGTGAGTTCAGCTTTGAGCAGCTGCATGATGACAATTATGGGGCAGGTAGCCCAGCGTGAAGGTGTAGAATTGAAGGGCCTTAAAACTGAGGTAGTAAAGATCATGTCAGCCAACCCGCGCAAAATTGCTGAAATTAAAATCACCTTTACTCATCCCGACTTACAAGCTACAGATGTGCAAAAACAAAAACTGAAAAATGCGGCCATTACCTGCCCGGTTGCCTTGAGCTTGTCGGAAAGCCTAAAACAAACAATAACGTTTAATTTTTAGCCAAAGCTGCGCGCTGAATATCGTCAACGTTGATAGCCAGGTGTGAGCGCACATATACTGGCTTACCGTCTTGTATAATAAGCACCTGAGGCGATTCGTGTTCTATTCCAAAAGAGTCAGCTATTTGGTTTGAAATATTCCTGTAGGAAATCAGATCGAGGTAATACGCCTTTATCGTCTCAAGAGTTGAATTCCTCTCCATCCGGTTTAGGGTAGCACGACTTATAGCGCATCGGGTGCTATGCTTAAAAATTAATACCGGTTGAGTTTTTGATTCTTCGCGAATCTGATTGATCTGTTCTTCGCTTTTCAGTTCCGTCCAATTCATTTTTGTCAATCGTATAAATCTTTCCAGAGATCGCGTTCTTTTTTATCGTATCGTGGCCTGCGCACCTTTTCTTTCACTGCATTAGGTTGTGTATCGTTTTTCCTAAAGAGCTTCGCCCACTTCAACCTGAGGTTCATCAAAAAAGTTCGTTCTTGTTTTACGTTGTCGCGGTAGCTGTGAGCAAACTGAGCATCGGGATGTAAATTTTTTCCGTGAGGTTTGCTCATTTTCAGATTGCCCTGATAGTCTTTCATTCTAGCAGTAGCACGGGCTGGAGCCAGCACCATCAAAGCCTCTTTCTTGCTATTGGGATTGTGGACATATTTTACACGCAATTTTCCGGCATATTCATTTCCAATTCCAAAATTGCGTGCAGGTTTAATCGTTCTCATCGCGTTGTCTGCACTGCTGGGATTGTGTTTGTAATCCCAAATCATTTTCATTTTGCCGCCATATTCACTTGCGCGCACAGAATTCTTACCGGGTGACTCACCTTTTAAAGCACCCTTCGCGCTTAGCTTACTATGCTCCAAATCTTTTTGTTTCACTTTCCCATACAGCCCAGCAACCATGTACGCTGACTTATCAGGCCTGTCTTTTTTCAATGCATCCTTGTCTGAATTCGGATTGCGAACATATTTTTTATGAAAAAAAGGTATTCGGATTTTCCCGGAATAGTTAGCTCCCCGGGCGTCGGCCGAAAGAGGTGTTCTTACAAGAATTGGTTGCTCATCATTGTTCCAGAGTTTTCCGCTGATACTTCCTCCACCTTTGGCCGGGCGCTTGGCTTTAATGTTTCCCGAAAACACGCTGACTTTCAATGATGAAGGCAAGAATGCTTTTCCTTCTATCGGATGATTATTATTATTCCAGAGTTTTCCGCTGACACTGCCGCCGCCTTTTTCAGCACGTTTGGCTCTGATGTCTCCAGAAAATATACTGACTTTAAGTGCTGCCGGAGAAAATGCCTTTCCCTGAATAGCATTGTTATTGTTGTTCCACAAACGCCCGCTGATACTGCCGCCGCCTTTTGCAGGTCGCCTTGCTTTGATTGTCCCGCGACTGGTTTCCCCTTGATATCCAAATCCAGGAGACAACTCATCCTTTTTAAAGAATCCTGTGTAAGTACCAACTCTGCCTGCACCTGGTCCGGGGCTTCGTACATCAACGGGCTGGCCACCATTATTCCACGGGCCGGTAATACTTCCTCCACCTTTAAGAGGGCGCCTTGAACGAATACTACCGGAATAGCCCAATCCCTGTTGATTGAAAACCTTAATAGCGTCACGTCTCAAAGTAAAACCTTGATAGGTGTCAACATATCTTGAACCAATACCAGGCCCGGTGACATTGATGGGGTTATTTCCGTTGTTCCACAAACGCCCGCTGATACTTCCGCCGCCTTTGGGCTTGCGCTGACTGCGAATGTTGCCGCGGAAGTTCCCCATATTGGCACCGATGCCCGGGCCTCTTACGTCAATAGGCTGGCCATTATTATTGCGTCTGCGCGCACTGATGCTGCCACCGCCTTTGAGAGGTCGGTTCGATTTAATAGTACCTGAAAAATTTAGTCCTTGCTGACTAAAACTCTTTTGCGGATTACGAATATTACCTCGGTAGTTGCCCATGTTTGCACCAATGCCTGGCGCTCTTACAACAATCGGCTGGCCGTTGTTATTAAATCCCTTTGTTGCGCTTCCACCACCCTTAGGGCTTTTTCGACCCTTGAACTTTGCAAGGAATCTTTCAAATGCGTTTGCTCCAAGGCCAGGTGCTCTTCCTTGTATAGGCTTGGAGGCTCTTCCGGAATTTGGGCGAGTGCGCGAAATAAACCCGCCCCCGCGCAAAGTCCTTCCGCTTTTCTCACGGCTGCCACTAATGGATAGTTTACGTGGCTCAAAAAACTTTCCAGCAGTCTGTGAAACATTGGGGCGTCTGCTACGGATTGCATGACCCGACACATCTCCACGCCAGGCGCGCCCGGTTCTGGTACCTGTGGCAAAACCACTGGTAAAAGTTCCTTTATATGGCCGATCTCTTCCCGTCCTGCGCTTGTTCTTATACACTTCATTTGAAGGGATCACACCTAAACCGGGCGTATGAAAATTCTTTGCTCGTAACGGCCTTCCGGTGATGTCGGTAGTGACTGGTCGTTCACCTTTATGAAACTTTCCCCAATACACATTTTTCCTTCCTCTTGTAATGAATGAACTCGATGCAGTGCGGGCAAAAATTCTTCTTTTCCCACCTGGTGGCCCGCGTCTGGCACTTACTGATCGAGCACTTGCAAAA
>JABDGP010000094.1 GCA_013285945.1 Bacteroidota bacterium
AGATGATCCGTGAAGAAATGACTGAGACAGGTCGCAAACTTGATTCTCGCCAAAACGAATATCAGCTAACCAAATCATTGGTAGAGAATTTAGAAGGCTTCCCTGAGGCGATCAAGTTTTTGAAAAAGAACGTGGGCTGGACAAAAAACGCCCCGCTCCTCTCCGATATTATTTCGACTTCAGAAGAATACCGTGTGGCTATCGAAAATTACCTGGAGCCATATCTTAATTATTATATCGTAGACCATGAAGCCGAAGCCTACGAAGCGATAAATATTTTGAGCGATGCCAGTAAAGGCAAAGCCAATTTCTTCATTCTTGATGCCTTTGAGAAATTCTCCGCTTCCAACGTTCAGATGTATGCCAACGCTTTCCCAGCTACGCAGATCATCGAGTTCGATCCGAAGTATTCTAAATTAATGTCATTCATTCTTGACAAAGTGTATTTGTTTGAAGGAGATGTTAAAAGCATTCCGCCATCGGATGATACATTTATTACTAAAAGCGGAAAAGTGACGAGACGTAAATTCAGTCTCAGTGGTGGCTCGGTAGGTTTATTCGAAGGAAAGAAAATAGGACGCGCAAAAAATCTGGAGAAACTCGACAAAGAAATTAAAGAGTTTTCGAAAAAACTGGAAGACGTACGTCACAGCCTCATCGACAAGCAACGCGAGCTGGAACGCCTGCGCAACAACACGCTGAAACAACAGATTGACGAGGCTCAGAATGCAATCAAACTGGTGAATGATGAATTCATCTCTGTAAAAACAAAGCAGGAGCAGTTTCACAACATGTTGAGCAGCGCCGGCTTGCGCAGCGAAGACATTTTAGAGAAAATTGAAACACTCTCGCAGGAGATTGCGGAGCTACAACCAAAAGCGCAACTGGCTCAACACGAATTGAGGAACCATGACGAGAAATTAAAATTGATGGTGACCGAGCTGACTGCACAGAATGAATTGCTCAGTCAGAAGTCAGCCAGCTACAACGAACAAAATATTTTCTTCCATCAGCAGGAAAACCGTGTTAAGAGCGTTGATCAGGAAATCCGTTTCAAGCAAGAGAGCATGGAGCAAAGCTCTACGCGCATTCAAACTAATTCGGAAGAACTGCATAAGAATGAAGAAGAGATCCAAACTATAAACACCACTGCAATTACAAGTGACGAAGAGCTCATCGGCATGTATTCTGAAAAAGAAGAAATGGAAAAAGGCCTGAGCGAGGCTGAGAAAGAATATTATAGCGGCCGCGGTGAGATTGATCAATACGACAAAGACCTTCGTGAGATTCAGCATCAGCGACAAAACATTGACACACTGCTGATGGAATTGCAAAGCCAGCTCAACGATAGCAAACTGCAACTCAATTCTGTAAAAGAAAGATTGTCTGTTGAGTTTAATGTTGATTTGGATTCTGTAGTTGGTGAATCAACTCCCGAGGAAGCTGAGATTTTCGCGAAAGCGGATGAAGAAAAACTGCGCAATGATGTAAGCAAAATCCGTGAGAAGCTTGACAACATGGGGCCGATCAACCCGATGGCGATGGAAGCCTACAATGAGATTAAACAACGCAATGATTTTATCATCGCTCAAAAAGATGATTTATTGAAAGCAAAGGAATCACTCTTCAGTACGATCAGCGAAATTGAAGGCGTGGCCAGCGAAACGTTCATGCAGGCGTTTAACCAAATCAAAGAGCATTTTGTAAAAGTATTCCGTTCCCTATTCAACGAAGGGGATGATTGTGATGTGAAATTATCTGATCCAAGCAAACCGCTGGAATCTGAAATTGATATTATAGCGAAGCCAAAAGGCAAACGCCCGCTGACGATCAATCAGCTTTCGGGTGGAGAGAAAACATTGACAGCAACTGCGCTTCTCTTCTCAATGTATCTATTGAAGCCTGCACCGTTTTGTATTTTCGATGAGGTTGATGCTCCCCTTGATGACGCCAACATTGATAAGTTCAACGCAATCATTCGCAACTTCAGCAAAGACAGTCAATTTGTAATCGTTACGCACAACAAGCGCACGATGACCACGACTGATGTGATCTACGGAATTACGATGGTTGAAAAAGGAATCTCTCGAGTAGTGCCTGTTGATTTGAGGGAGTTGGCGTAGGACATCAGTCAATCTTTTTTGCAATTCGACAATTCCTTGGGCGGTTGTGTTTTATTGCGAGCCGCCTGATGATTGATCATTCCCACTTTGTCTCTGACTCTTAAACACATTTTTTTATTTATCTCTTGACAAGACACAATAATTGCTAACACTTGGTTTAAAATAATCAAACTTAAAAACGTAAACTTTTTCTTTGCCGGCGGTCTCTTTTATTGAGACTTTAGCGATATCAATTTTTGCTCCTCTGCTATCAAACGCCGTGAGTATAAGTTTGCCATCAAAATCATTTTTGAACTCCAAAAACAAACCAAAACTATATTTTGAAGGATCGTTTGCCGAGTCAGATCGACCAACGTTTGATTCTAAAATCTGGTCCGCACGGCCAACGGTGATGCCAGCTTTGTCAATTGATTCATCTGTAAAAACTATTGTCTTACCCACTGTTTCGTCAAGCCCAATTGCGGCTGCTTTAATTCCTTTACCAATAATCCTGCTTCCTTTACCAGCAAGTTTCTCCAACGCCCCCTCGTCGAGTGTTTCCTCTAAACCTTGAGCTGTACCTGATACAGTGTTACCCCATGTCTTGCCTAAGTTCTCTGCCTTCTTTTTTGTTTCGTTTTGAAATTCTTCAGAGCCAATGTAGTCAACGGATTTTTTTACGTAGCTGAAGGCTAAAAAGACTGTCAGCAAAGTAAAAAACAGAAAACCGCATAAGGAACTTACCCAAAGTTTGCGGCTCTTTTTTACAAGCCCACCAATGGTTAGTCCAAAAGCAACTATTGTCAATAGTCCAAAAAAAACGATAGCTAGCAAATAAAAAATCATATTGTGATTGGTTAATGGTTAGAAATTCTCTTACGATTCAAGTGGCTTAATGCGGATTCTTTAAACCAGACTCTGCCTGAGGACAAAAAAAAGAATGTTTCTATCACTAAATTTCTCAAATGATTAAAGTCTATATTAATTTTACCATTGAGTGCTTTGGGCTTATCACTGATAACAAATATTTGATCACCCCCTCATTCAATTATGCATAATGCAATTGTTCAAAAATCAACCTTAGATTTTTTAAAGAAGCTTTCAGTCAACAACAACCGCGAGTGGTTTAACGATCACAAAGAGCAATATCTATTGGCGCAGGAAAACGCGATTCAGTTTGTCGACCAACTGATTGGCCTCATGAACCGCCATGATCATATCGAAACCCCTTCTGGCAAAAAAAGTCTATATCGCATTTATAATGATGTCCGGTTTTCAAAAGACAAATCTCCTTACAATCCACGCTTTGCCGGCTACCTGAAAAGATCAAAGCCCTTGCTAAGAGGCGGTTATTACCTCTGGATCAAACCCGGAGCATCGCGTGTGGGCTGTGGCTTTGCATATCCTGATGCGCAAGACCTGATGAGAATAAGACTGGACATTCGCGATAACGCTGATGATTGGAACAAGCTTCTCCGATCCAAGTATATCAAGGCTAATTTTGGGCAGATGCAAGGTGAAAAAGTAAAAACTACACCAAAAGGATTTGATAAAGATGATCCAGCGATCGAATTGCTTCGCTTCAAGCAATTCTGGTTTTCACGATCGTTCTCTGATAAAGAAGTGTTAGCCCCAAACTTTCTCAGCGAAGTGAACAAAACATTTAAGGCTATCCGTCCTTTTTTCGACCACATGAGTGAAGTGCTCACCACCGACTTAAATGGCGAACCGATTCGTTGAGATCACAATAGAAATCAGCGGGTAAAATTACTCTCCAGGCCGATAACTTCTCTCAACCTGTTTCATCACATCCTCTTTATAGAAAAGGACATCTTTAAATTTCCCTTCGCAATACATTTGCGATTGATCATTAAAATGTTTTGAACTCTTATCACTCGAAGAGCCGCCGGTAACAATGGATTTCGCTTGAACTCTTTTTCCAAACTCAACAATGGCAATAAAACTATTGCCCACATTGCCATACATTTTTTTAGTATTAGGATATTTCCTGCTTCCAAACGCGGCTAACGATCCCCAAAAAGAAGAAGTAAACGGAACCGCAATGCTTGGCTGCTCATCTTCAAAGCCTGAATCAATTTTTCCCTTAAGTCGCTGGAAGCGGTTCACTTCACCCCAAGCCATTTTCCATGTGCCAAAGTCATGCTGCAATTCTTTCATCGTTTCATTCAATGCAACCATCTTCTCCTGAGCCGATGTCTTCTCTTGTAAAAATTGGATGATACTCAGTTGATCAAGCCTGGAAGGAATCCTTGTGGCTACGGTTTGCCGAAGTCGCTGCGCCCAGTAAATCGCAAGTGTAGTCGCAACAGAATTCTCAGACCATTTAAAATCCCACCTTCGCAATATTTGTATTGGCTCGCTAAGTTTCATTTTTATAGAATCATTTGCTGCTCCATCATATTCAATAAGGAGTTGAGGAATTATTTTTTCAAACCCTGGAAGGTATGGATCACGCGAAGTCGTAATTAATTTATCAATTGTAAAACCTGATTGATTTTTGAGTATCCTGACAGCGTGAAGGCCGCGAGCATTTTCTGCATCTGGCGCCATATATTGAGGGTAGTTTTTTTTCTGAGGGCTATTTTCGCCCGAAACCGTAAATGGTGTGGAGTTACAATTTTGTATCCATCCATTGGCCGGATTTACCACCGAAATTATTTCGCTCAATTCATGCAAGCCTTTCCATTCGGTGGCTGGATTACTTCCGTCTACAGGTTCATTCCAATTAAATTGTGTATCACGTATTGGCATAAAATCGCCATGCCAGTAGACAATGTTGCCTTTGTCATCTGCATAAACCGTATTGTTGGAAGAATTGGTGCGTAATTCCATCGTCTTTTTAAATTCATTCAGAGATTTAGCCTTCGTTCGCTGGTACGATTGAGTCAACGCCTTTAAAGGCTCTTGCATCATCTTTATACTTATCCATTTGTTATCTCGCAATGCTACGATTGGCCCGTGGTGGGTTCGGTAAACTGTGAATTCTTTTTTGGAAATCGAATTTCCGTTTTTGTATGCAATGGAAATATTCTCCGGTTGCACCGGCCGCAAGTCGTTTCCATACTTATAATAAAGTGACTTATCTTTTTTAACAACAGATTCAATGTATTCATCAACTACGTCAGCCTGACTAGAGGTATGCATCCAGCCACAATGCTCATTGAATCCCTGATAAATAAAGAATTGTCCCCACGTAACAGCACCATATGCATTGAGCCCTTCATCACTTATCATGTGTGTCTCTGACCTGAAATAAAAAGAAGTATGCGGATTGATAAGCAGAAGTGCATTGCCCGAGGCACTGATAGACGGTGCTATGGCAATGCCATTTGATCCACGCGGCTCGGGCTCATCACCATCACCAGTAATTCTTTCGATAGGAGTAACAGAAGTGTTGCCGTAGAACTCTTTCAATTCATTTAAAGAAACCTTTTCGATATCGCCTCCAATGCTTCCTTCGCTGAATAGAAATGGCATCCAGGGCTGAAACCGCTTGATAAGTTTAGGTTTTACTTCCGAATGTGAGTGGAGATAATAGTTAGCGCCTCCGGCAAATCCATCACAAAGTCTTCGAAGCCATTCGGGAGCCTTATTATAAACTGAGATTGCTTTCACTGTATCAATGAACAAGCGCATTCTCAGATCATGATATATAAAGTTCTCTCCTTCCGCCTCGGCCATGCGCGCTGTAGCCGTAAGATAATTCCGTTCTACTCGTTCAAAATCATCTTCACACTGGGTGTAAACCATTCCAAATACGGCATCGGCATCAGTCTTACCATAGATATGGGCTACGCCCCAATTATCACGCACGATAGTAACATTGCTTGCCGTAGCCTTCCATCGTGTAATTTCGGCCGGAGTAAATTTTTGCGCAAAGCTGACAGTCGCAATAAATATAAGTGCAAGGGTTAATTTCATAGACTTAAAATTACTACATCAAAACAAAGACCAACGAATCATTAATAACGATTAATTTTAGGCGGACATAAAAAGAGTTTAGCGGCAATGCTGAAAAAAATCTTCCTTTCAATTCTTATTGTACTGACTGCACTCGTCATTTGGCAATGGTCTTTGGTGAACTA
>JABDGP010000095.1 GCA_013285945.1 Bacteroidota bacterium
CCGATGCTCGTCATCTCTCCAACTACCCGAATAGGCACAAGGCCGGCAAACACGCTGATAAAAGCGCATAAAAGGATGTTTCCTTTATAGGGAGTACGAAATTTTGGGTGAACTTCGGCGAAGAGTTTGGGCAATAGTCCATCGCGGCTCATGGAAAAAAATACGCGTGATTGCCCCAGTAGATCAACCAAGATCACAGACGTGTAGCCAATGATAATTGCCAATATGATGGCTTGGCTCATCCAATAGTAAGGTGTTTTTTCAATAGCTATGGCAACGGGAGCGGCACTGTTTTTAAATTCAGTATAGTGTGCCAATCCGGTCATTACAAAACTGAAAAGACCAAAAAGCAATGTACAGATGACAAGCGAACCGATGATTCCGATAGGCATGTTGCGTTTTGGATTTTTCGTTTCTTGAGCCATTGTGGCTACGATATCAAACCCTATAAACACAAAAAATACTACTCCGGCGCCGCGAAATATTCCACTGACTCCAAACTCACCAAATGTTCCGGTATTGACCGGAATGTAAGGCACATAATTGGCAGGGTTGATGTAATTCCACCCAAGTGCAATGAAAACTATAACAACACCGATCTTCAATGAAACAACAATAACATTAAACAAGGCAGAGCCTTTAGTACCCCGGATGATAATAGATGTAATAAAGATTATGATTAGCACAGCTGGTAAATTAATCCAGCCGTGAATAGATGATCCATTGGAAAGTGTAATCGTTTCAAAAGGAGATGACGTGAGTTGGGGTGGCAGCTGAATACCGTATTTACTTAAAAACCTAACGAGATACTGCGACCAGCTGATGGCAACAGTTGCCGCCCCAACAGAATATTCCAGCACCAGATCCCACCCAATAATCCAGGCGAAAAATTCACCAAGAGTTGAATAGGCATAGGTATATGCACTCCCGGCCACGGGTACCATTGAGGCAAATTCGGCATAACAAAGCGCACTGAATGCACAGCCTACGGCAGCAATAATAAATGATAAGGTTACAGCTGGCCCTGCATTATTGGCGGCGGCTATCCCAGTAAGCGAAAACAAACCTGCACCAATAATTACCCCAATGCCTATAGCTACGAGGTTTACTGCATTGAGACTACGCTTTAAAGAGTGAGTGCCAGTCTCTGCTGCTTCTCGTTGTAACGCTTCAATTGATTTTCTGATCATGAAAGTAAAAATGGCACGAAATATAGTCTATCCAGCCACGATTGCCTCAGGTAAGTAGGCATTAAAAAACCCCGACTGATTGTCGGGGCTTAGCAGAGGAGGAGGGATTCGAACCCCCGGACCCCGTGAAGGGTCTCCGGTTTTCAAGACCGGTGCAATAAACCGCTCTACCACTCCTCTGTGCAGGTTTATTTAATTTTGGGACTGCAAAAGTAATCGGAAAATCTTCTTTGGCAAAGCCAGGGTCATTTCTTCTAGCGAAAAGATTTGGCGCTCTTTAATGTGCGCTTGTGGCTGCCTATAGCTTCCATTTTGCGGCCATAGTGAAGACTGGCGTTGATTTCGTAACCAAACAAAAGTACCATGGTGATCAGCTGAACCCAAGCCATCAATGCTATCAAGGCACCAATAGATCCGTAGACCTTATTATAACTCGCAAAATTGGTTAGGTAAAAAGAGAAGCCATACGAAATTCCGAGCACGGCCAGGGTGGCAGCCAACGACCCAATTGAAAAAAAACTCCAGTTGTAATGCACCGCAGGTCCGAAATAGTAGACGAACGAAATCGCAATGAAAAACACAATGAAGATGATGATAAACCGCAAAACAAAAAGAATGTAGATCGTGTAATGATCGATATTCAAGTGGCTGAACTTCTCCAAATGATTGGTTGCATAATTCAAACTAAACTGCCCCACGATTAACAACGCGATTGCCATTACCAAAACAACCGACAGCATTAGCGTAAGCCATGTAGCGGTGAGGCGCATTCGCAGCCAGTTTCTTCGTTCCACTGTTCGATAGCACGCATTGAAAGCGCGCATCAACGCCATCATTCCATTGGTAGAAAGATATATAGCTAAAACAAATCCGAATGTGAGCAACCCTCCTCGGTGAATACTCACGATATCAAGAACGGTGGATGACACGACAGTATACATATTAGTTGGCATCACGTCCGACAAAAATTGCATGATTGTATCGGTGGTGATCTCAGGAAAATAAATGGAGACGTATGGAATGAGCGTGAACAAAAAAATGATCGCAGGAAAAATTGCGAGAATGAAATTGTAGGCAACTCCGTTGGAGCGGTCCATAATCTCATCTTCATTGATGTTGTAAATAAAGATTTTTAAAAATTTGTAAAGCGAAAGGTTGTCGTGTTTATTGAATTTTATGCGTTTAAGCCAATTGCGTCCGGTGCGGGCCGTTCTAAATTTTAATATCCGTTTCCGCGTAACGTATTTCATCCGAAATAGGGGATTAATACCTTTTGGAAATGTTCGGGCGGACGGCAGGGTTTTCCAGTTCCCTTGTTTACGAATGCAAGAAGTGTTTCACCCTGATGGATCATTTTGCCGGACTGATTGTAGATTTCATACTCAAACGAAATGCGTACCGTAGGCTTTTCGCGGATTACGGTGACAATCCGCAATTCATCATCATACAAAGCAGGCGCTAAATACTTCGATTTATTCTCGAGCACGGGCATCATCACTCCTCCATCTTCAAGTTCTTTGTACGTAAGCCCAAGCTGACGCAGGCTTTCTACTCGCGCTACTTCATAATACGTTGCATAATAACCGTAATAGACAAATCCCATCTGATCAGTTTCACCATAGCGTACACGCACCGTTGTTTCAGATCGATACATTACTTTTTCTTTTTTTCGGCCTTTGCCATTTCTGCATCAAGTGCTTTCTGGTACTTACGCGCATTCTTATTGTGATCTTCAAGGTTGTGAGCAAAATTGTGGTAGCCAGAGAAATCCTCTTTCGCACACATATAATAATAGTCATTGTGCTGATAATCCAGCACGGCATCGATACTTGCAATCTGAGGAACGTTGATTGGGCCTGGCGGAAGTCCCGGATGTTTATAAGTATTATAAGGTGAGTTTATTTGTTTATGACCATTGAGCACTCGTTTCAAACTGAAGTCACCAATTGCATAAATCAAAGTTGGGTCAGCTTGAAGGGCGATATCCTTTTTTAGTCGATTGATATATAAACCTGCAATGACCGGAGCCTCATCCTGCTTTATTGTTTCAGCCTGCACAATGGAAGCGAGTATTGAGACTTCAATTGGCGTAAGCCCTGCTGCTTTGGCTTTGGCCAATCGTTCTTCTGACCAAAATTTCTTGTATTCAGCATTCATCCGGTTGACCAGGTCTTCCGGAAAAATATTGAAATAGACTTCGTACGTGTTGGGTAAAAACATGCACAAAATATTTTCCTTGTTGAAGCCTTCTTTATTAGTGGAAACGAATTCATCAATTGCTTCATTGAGTTCATCGGGCGACATACCCACATTCTTAGTCATCTTTTCGACCAACTCCTGGCGAAGGCGCACATACGAAAAAGTTACTTTCACCGGCTCTTGCTTGCCTGATTTTAAAATTTTCAAAGCTTGCAGGTTGGTCATGTTTCGTCGCAGGATGAACCGACCGGGTGTAATCTCTTTGTCGTAGCCCGAGAGCCTTGCCAAAAAAACTGAAGGACCCATATCGTTAACAAAGTTATTGTTGCCTAAATCTTCCTGCACTTTGCGAAAAGAAGCTCCTGTGCGAATTATGAACAGCTTGTCATCTTGTTCAACTAATATATTAGCGGTATAGCAAATCTGATAAGCATAGAAAACGAAAGTGATCAATAGCGTCGATCCGATAATATAAAATGCGAGCTTGACTTTATTTACTTCTTTGGTCATACGTGTTAAGATAAAAATCTAAAATTACGAAAAGAATTTGCCTCAGAGCCCATTCGCTCATGCGCTTGAACCAAGTTCTGAATTACCTTGCAGTTAATTTTAACATGCCTGCCGAATTTCTCTCTGTTCATCCGCAAAACCCCGAGCCGCGAAAAATAGATCGCGTCGTTGAAGTGCTGCAAAATGGAGGTATCATCATTTATCCAACAGATACTATTTATGGGATTGGTTGTGATTTGATGAATCGCAGATCAGTGGAACGGCTTTGCAAGATTCAAGACATCAAACCGCAAAAATTGAATCTTTCATTTATCTGTAGCGATCTGGCTCATATTTCAGAATATGTAAAGAGAATTGATACTCCTGTTTTCAAGATTCTAAAGAAAACTTTGCCCGGTTCATTTACATTTATTTTTGAGTCAAGCAGCCGCGTGCCTAAAATTCTGGGAGTGAATAAAAATACAGTAGGTATTCGCATCCCCAATCATCCTATACCATTGGCAATTGTAAAATCGATGGGTAATCCATTGATCACCTCCTCAATAAAAGACGATGACACAATAAAGGAATACTCAACAGACCCTGAAGAAATTTATGAAGACTTCAAGCACCAGGTGGATTTGGTGATTGATGGAGGCGCCGGTGGCAATGTGCCGTCTACAATTGTAGATTTCACCGGTGATGAGCCAAAAGTGATCAGGCAAGGTCTTGGCGATTTTAAGGAATTTTATTGACCCTTCGGATTCAGTATCTATGATCATTTTGATTGAACCGCAGTATCTTCCTTCGATAGAGTATCTCTGCACGATCAGTTTGTGTAAGGAGATTATTCTTGAAGGCAAGGAGCACTTTCCAAAGCAAACTTCTCGCAACCGATGCCATATCAATACATCACATGGCGTCAAAATGTTAACAGTTCCATTAGCCGAGAGACACGGAAAAATATTGACCGAAGAAGTACAGTTGGAGCCAGGAATAAAATGGCGCAATAATCATTGGCGCACTATAGAGTCAGCCTACCGCAAGGCACCGTATTTTGATTACTATTTTGAAGAGATGAAAAGGATTTTGTTTTTCGACCACAAGCTTTTACTCGACTTGAATCGCGATCTGCTGTCATTCTGTCTGCGATCGCTGGGACTGCAAATTCCCATTTCGGTAAGTGTGTCTTATGAAAAATCTCTAACTAATAATGTTTTTGATTTAAGATCAGTGATTTCGGACAAGAAACCATTTACTTCACGTCAGTTTTACCGGTCACAACCCTATTATCAGGTTTTTGGCAGCGAATTTGCAAGCAACCTCAGCTTTATTGATTTATTATTTTGCGAAGGTCCCCGCTCTCTGGAACTAATCAAGGCGTCAAAAGCCTTACCGAACGAATAAGAATCTAATGTTGTTCTTACTTCGTAGTTAGCTGGAAGGAGCCCTTAGGCAATATTTGAATAATCAACCCTAACGTTTACATTTACATATCTCTATAAGCTATGCCAAACATGGAAGCAAAATTTTCTAACCGGGTAAAAGAAGTAATTACGCTGAGCCGGGAAGAAGCACTCCGGTTAGGACACGATTACATCGGCACAGAGCACCTCATTCTTGGGATGATACGGGAAGGTGAAGGGGTTGCTGTCGCAGTGTTGAAAAAACTGGGAGTACAATTGGAGCAATTGCGGAGTGAGATCGAAAAAGTCTCTAAAGGAACGGCTACGCATGAAATAAAGAACGTAGCAAATATCCCGCTCACGCGTGCCTCTGAGAAAATTCTTAAAATCACTTATCTCGAAGCGAAAGTCTTTAAAGCACAGTTGATCGGAACAGAACATTTGCTTCTCTCCATCCTGCGCGAT
>JABDGP010000096.1 GCA_013285945.1 Bacteroidota bacterium
TGAAGCTTTTGAAGAATTGAATACCCGCGAAAAAGAAATCGCAGAAACGCTTTTCAAGACAATCACTGAAAAAGTACAGGATCAGGGTATGCGAAGGCCCGCCAAGGTTAGTCTCATCGCTGAGCTGGCCGATGCTCAGGAAAATGAAGTAATCCGGGTAATTGATAATTTCAGGAAACCTGGCCGTTCCTTTCTCATGCCAGGGTCGCACGTTCATTTGGCTGGTGATACGACCATAGAACTTTCTCACGAAAGTTTGATGCGCATCTGGACAAGGCTCTCCACCTGGGTTGAAGAAGAATCGGAATCGGCTCAAATGTATAAGCGCGTTTCCGACGCGGCTGCCATGTATCAGATCGGCCGTACAGGTTTGTGGCGTCCGCCCGATTTACAGCTGGCACTCAACTGGCAGAAAAAACAAAGACCAACCCGAGCCTGGGCTCAGCGCTATGATATTGCCTTCGAAAGAGCTATAGTCTTCCTGGATACCAGCCGTATCACGTATGAAGCGGAATTAAAGAATCAGGAGATGTTGCAGCGCAGAATGCTGCGCAGAGCCCGTGCCACCAATATTATTCTTGCACTTTTCTTATTAGTAGCTATCGCGTTTTTCTTTTTTGGATTGATTAACAGAATCAATGCCGAGAATGCGGCGGCCGATGCAATAGCCCAAAAGGATAAAGCCGAAGCAGCCAGCCGTGAGGCACAAATTCAACGGGATATTGCGGAAAAGAAAACACTGGAGATTACTGCCAAACAAACCGAGATAGAGAAGCAACGAGATCAGTTGGCGCAAACCAATGATCAGTTGCGGACCTTGTTTTTGCAGGCCGACAGCCTGAGAAAAGTAGCTGAGGTGAACTTTACGGATGCCCGCGTGCAGCGCGATAGTGCACGTATTGCCCGCGACCGCGCGACAAATGAATTTGACAGAGCTGAGACAAACTTCAAAGAATCAAATGCGCGTTTGATGTTGTCCATCGCGCAGTCGTTAGAAGCGAAATCTGAAGGTATAGACGATAAAGAGCTTGCCGGCAGTACCGCGATGCAGGGTTATTTATTCCATACTCAGTTTGGCGGAAAAAAATACGACCCTTATGTATATCGCGGGCTTTACTACGCCCTGACGAAACTGTCGGGAGCTAATTACAATACCATCAAGATGCCGGGCAACTTTAAAAGCAAAATGTTTGCGTTGGCAGTGTCACAAGCATCAACTAATTTTTATACAACGGGTAATGACGGTCGGATTTTTCAAGGCGATTACGTAAATCAGAAAGTAGACAAGGAATTGGGTGCAAATGATTATGCCAACCGGGTGCTTGCGTTGAGCAAAGACGACAAATACCTGGTTAATGGCAGTGACTCCAGTTACATCGAGATTTATAACTTAAGTACTCCAGGCAAGAATCCAACGATTGTAACAGGGCATACTGGTCTTGTAACAGACATTAAATTCTTACCGGATAATTCCGGATTTATTTCCTCATCAACAGACCGCACGTTGATGCTTACAAATCAGGTCACAGGCAATAGCAAAAAGATTTTGTCTTTGCCCTATGAGATCAAGTCTATAGCTATAAGTCAGGACGGAAATTTTATGGCTGGCGCTTCACCTTCGGGTAAATTGATTCTGGTTGACTTGCATGACTATACCTATAAGGAATTGATTGACGAAGCGCCGAATCGCATTTTGTCGGTAGCATTTCACCCCAACCGTCCGCTGGTAGCCTATGGAGTAGAAGCGATTAGTGAAAAAAGAGGTGTTGTAAAATTAATGGACATCAAGTCGCATAAAGTAACTAAAGAATTGCTTGGTCATAAAGCTGGTATTTCTGCTTTGGAGTTCAGTCCCAATGGATCACTGCTTGCCAGTGCCGGTCTCGATCGCAAGTTACAGATGTGGGTAGTAGACCATGTGGATGATTTACCAATAGTGATGGACAATAACAACGGTTATGTTTGGGACTTAGCCTTCTCAAAAGATTCAGATTATCTCCTGGCTTCCTTCAACGATGGTGAGGTCCGGCAATGGCCAACTGATCCCAAAGCTCTTGCTGATCAGATTTGTCCGAAACTGTCCAGAAACATGACTCCTGAGGAGTGGGATATTTATGTGGGAAATGGGGTGAGTTATGAAACAACATGTAAAAGTTTATTAATAAAGAGTTACTGATGGCCCGCATTGTTTGGTTCGCGTTTTTATTTGCAGGCCTCACCCAATTTACTTTCGGGCAAGTTACAGACTGTGAACAAACGCTCAATCAGGCCACAGCCGAATTCGAAGCGGGTCGGTTTTATGGATTACCCGATTTGCTTAAGTCATGTCTTAAAAGTTTTTCAAAAGAACAAAAGGTTAGGGCTTATCTGTTATTGACGCAAGTTTATCTTGTGCTTGATGATCCGGCATCGGCCGAAAGCAGTTATTTACAATTGCTAAAAGCAGATCCTGAGTATGTAGCCAATCCCGGACGCGATCCGATTGATGTTTATTACCTCAGCAAGAAATTCACATCCACGCCGATCTTTACTCCCTACTTTCGCATCGGTATAAATACTTCCTTACCTCGAACCATTTACCACATTAATACAAACAGTAATAACATCAACATTAACAATGCATTCAAAGTCGGGTATCAAATTGATGGAGGAATCGATTGGAACATCAATGAACGGTGGAGTGTAAGTGCCGGCTTGGGATATTCACGCAAATCTTTTAAAACAACAAACAGCGACAACAGCTCTCAGCTCACTTCTACTGAGAAGCAAGATTGGATTGATGTTCCTGTCTATATCAAGTATTCGTATGATTCAGGCAGGATAAGACCCTTTGGATATGCAGGTATGGCTGCTAATCTGTTAATCGCTTCCAGGTTGTCTTTGAATGGCACAGACTTTAATTCACCAAGCCCCAAAACCCAGCAAGTATCTCAAGGTCCGGATGTGACAATACCGTATCACAGAAATTTTTTCAATCGATCAATAGTTCTTGGCGGAGGTGCTAAATATAAGGTAGGTATAAATTTTTTCTATTTGGATGTTCGCTATATGGTCGGACTTACCAATCTAGGGAAGAACAGTTACTCATTAGCTAATGGCCAAATGGATCCTCTGGCGACGAAGTATGGATATGCTTCGGACTATTTCAGATTAGATAACCTCTCGATTTCATTGGGATTTGTAAAACCACTTTATAACCCTCGCAAAAAGAAAAGGGCCGTGGCAGGATTTTTGGAAAAACTGGGCATTAAAAAAGTCAAAAGATGATCCGGTATATTCTTGGCTTTGTTTTTTTGATTACGATTCTGGGATGCGATACCTCGTCAAATATCAAGCTGCCAGACAATTCATATTTTATAAAATATTTTGGTGCCGACGGCAATCAGGAAGCAGTTGACCTGATTGTAAATAAAGATGGTACATTTTTCATTTTAGGTAATTCTAAAAAATCCGAAGACGCGAAAACACAAGTATACATCGCCAAAGCAGATGCTCTTGGAAAATTACTATGGCAGAAAACTTTTGGTAATGTGGAAATGGATGCGAAAGATTTTTTGGTCACATCAGATGGAAAGCTGGCAGTAGTGGCAAATAAGCTCAGCGGTTCCAATATGGATGTTCTTTTGAGCCGATATACTTTGGATGGCACGCCTGTCGACAGTGTGCTTCTATTTGCAACCACGGTGAATGCTTTTAGCGAATACTCAAATTCTCTTATTCAACTTGGTGACGGTGGGTTTATTGTTGAAGGCTACCTTACCGGTAATATCAATCAGTCGGACGAAATGCATTTGCGAGTAGATAAGCAATTGCAGAAATTACCTGTATGGTCAGAAATTAATGGTGCAGGATCGATCAATGCTGGAACAACTGTAGTTCAGCATAGTTCGGGTGTTTTCTACGTTTTTGGTTATACCAATGCATCCTATCTGGGACAAGGAAAAACTCAGGTTAATTATTGGGCATATAAGCTAGGCGCTAATGGTGTAGCGATTGATAATGGAGATTATTCTGAATTTGAACAGGCAGGAAGTGGCTTGGATAAAACGTTGACAGATGCTTTGCCAGCAGCAATCGGCGGATTTCTTTTGGTCGGAATTTCCAACTCAACAAGCTTCAGTTTGAAGGCATCGATTACCAACAGCACGGATACTTCTTTTTCGCTTTCAGCCGCTGGTGTTTTTCAGGATGTGATTCTCTTAAATAATTTAGGAAGCGGCCCTAATCCGTACGCCACAGCGTTTTCGTCGACACTGTATAATTTTATTTTGGTCAATACATATAATACGGCCTCTGCAAAAAGTGATATTTTGTTAATGAAAGTGGATAATGCTCTTGCGCCAATATGGGGGCCTGTTGAGTTTGGCGGTGATGGGGAGGATAATGCTGCAGCTGTTGCCGAATTACCGGATGGGCATATTATGATCTTGGGGACGATGAATTTAGGAAATCCACCTGAACAAAATAAAATTGCATTGATAAAGCTTAATTCACAGGGCAAATTGAGCCCGTGACAGGTAAAATTGAAGGGTTACTTTTGAAATAAAATTGATATATAAAATTTGTTGAACTCTACTCAACATTCGCTTTTCCGGTTTCTAATGAGATTACTGCCTGTAAGCTCATTAGCGATAGCTTTATTGTCGTTTTTTCCTGCTTTTTCACAGACAATCACCAAATCATCACCGCTTACCAATCTTTGTGTTGGCAACGCTTATGTTGGCCTCACGAACATAACGATCACTGAAACCACACCAACTGATCTGGCCGCTGGGGCAACAACAGGGATTACGTTTGTTGTTGGGTTAACTAATAGCAATTTTCAATTCGAACCAAATACAGGCACTGTTTCACCTCCCTCGGGTCCTGATGTTACCATTACTAACGTTACGATTACCAGTTCCCAAATTATCATCACTTACAACGATGCAGGTGCTGGAAATGGTCTCGATCAATTCATAATCTCTGGTGTTCGTGTGAAGGCCGTGACGACTGCATCGTCTGGTAATTTGACTACAGATCCATCGGGTACGTCGAATGCTACCACCACTTGGGCAGGTGCCGATTACGGTGACGTAAGTTCTATTCAGGTAATAACAAACGCTGGCGGACCGACAGTTCAGTATTGCAATGGAAGTCCAGCTGTCACATTGAATGGCTCGGCAACTGGCGGAAGTGGGACATACACCTATTCATGGTCACCAGCCACAAATTTATCTAATCCATCGATTGCTAATCCTACCGCCAATCCACCAACAACTTCGACTTATACGCTCACGGCCACCGACGCCAGTGGATGTTCTTCTTCAGATAATGTTACAGTACAAGTCTTTGATCCAATTTCTATTGGTACCCAGCCCGCTGATCAGACTGTTTGCTCTGGTAACAATACAAGTTTCTCAGTAGTTGCATCGGGTTATAGTTTGACCTATCAATGGCAGATGAGCACCGATGGAGGAACTGTTTACAATGATATTATTGGTGCAACTACTTCATCGCTAAACATTACCGGGGCTACGACAGCTTCAAATGGTTATAAATATCATGCAGTAATTTCTTCTACCGGATCACCTTGTACTACGCCTGTCACAAGTTCTCCGGCTACATTGACAGTAAATTCTATTCCTGCCACTACGGACCCAAGCAACTCAACGGTGTGCGCTGGTGGCGGTGGAGTGCTGTTTAGTGTCACAGCTTCAGGAACAGGAACATCCTTACAATGGCAAGTCGATAATGGAACGGGCT
>JABDGP010000097.1 GCA_013285945.1 Bacteroidota bacterium
TGATCTTGGTCTCGACTGGGCTGACTATGGAGCACGGATGTACATGCCGGAGATTGGAAGATGGGGAGTGGTTGATCCTCTCGCTGAGAAATCACGCAGGTGGTCACCTTATACTTATGCGATGGATAACCCGATCAGGTTTATTGACCCTGATGGGATGGAGGCATTGGAAGGTGCTGATGCAGAAGCTTTTGTTCAAGGGATGAAAGATGGATTGGCTCAAAATGCAGGGAAAGAGCAGCAGTCATCGACCGAAGAGGGGATGTCAAATAATGAGAATGACCCATATATCCTTTATAATGGATCGACAAAGACGATGCAACTGTGGGATGACAACGACACACCTGATGATTACTCAGATGATACGTACATCGGTGAGCATGATGCTAAGAATGATGTGACCGCTGACTCAAATGGAAAATGGGAAGATGGTGAGTATGAAATGACGGACAAGAATACTGCATTTACTAATCCGAATGATCCTCCATCTTTGTATACGGCTAACGGAAGTTATGGAACAGGTGGAATATACAGAGCAAACGACTTTGCAGAGACTACTACCACTCTAACGAGGAGTGGAATGGGAATCCATGCAGGAAAGGAAAGTTCGAGTTGGCAAAATGCCAGATGGACTCACGGGTGTATCAGAGTTAAGCCAGAAGGTTTCGATGCGATTGGCAGTGCAATCAGTACGTACGGCCCATTGCAAAAGGTGATAGTGACTAACAACAGACAATCATCAAATTCTGCTACAGTAAACAAAATTGTACCTGGCCATATCACAGATGAAGCTGATTTAAAAAGTTCGAGTTATTAAAATTAAGAGAGTATGAAATACATGATTTTGTTTTTGTTTATCGCGTTATTTGGAGATGGCTTATGTCAGAAATCGTTGTCTGAGCGCAAGCCTGTGAGGGAAAGATACCGCGACTCAATTACTAAAGTAATTGAAGTTATAAATAGAGGAAAGGACCCCCAAGTCAAGTTAATTGAATTTTGTATTCCAGAAACTGCTGAAGAGAGTGTTTTGTTTTATTCGGTAGATCAGCTAAAAGAGAGCAGCAATGCATTTCATATTCTAGGTAGGAAAATCCGAGAATTGATATCTGGAGGGAATCAATCCATTCTGAGAAAGTATTTAATTGTGTCTCAATTCGTTGATGGATATTTTGCAGAAGCATACTTTGATCATATTGAAGGCATTATTGAAAAACAAAAAGAACTCTTTTGCAAAACGATCAGAGCAATTCCTCAAGAAAAGACGAGAAGATTATCAGAATACAAAGCTAAGGCAGATTGCCATTAAAAAAGTAATGCGATACTTTATCTGGTCGAGGGAAAAACAGGATGTAAGTGGTTGAAAATGAGTAGCCATTGAATGGAAGAAATGGCACGGATGAGCGGTAAAGATATACATGGTTGGTATAATGGATCTGGGCCAGCCGTTGGCAGTAAGGTTATTGTTTCATCTTCCGGCTATGATGATTCTAGAGTTCGTAAGAGAGCTAGTAGTGTAGCCAAGGAAGCGGGAATGGATCCAAATGATCCTTTACTTTTGGAGGTCGTAAGGCAGAACTCTCCGTGGCTAAAGAATGTTGGCTCCTATTACGATAATAATCTTATGAAGGCCCCACCTGAGCTCAATGGAGGAAATACAGAATTAATTGGCTTAGTCACGGAGAATATCGCCACACTTGAGACAGAACGATATTTAGCAAAAAAAGGAGTAGGCGAACTGGCTACTAAGATTTTTAAGGGACTAGTTGGCAAAGCAATTGGGGGAGCCTTTTCAGTATTAGATCCATCCCCAATTGGGGATGGATCTATGTTTGGAAATATGAGAAGTCAGAACTCAGTTAAAATTCAAAAAATCAAAAAGATTCTAAACAAACAATAGAGGTTACGGATGAATATTGCATTTTTTGAAATAATAGGAGCTTTTGTCGTATGGATGTTTTCTGGTTTTAAGGGAATGTATAAAGATCGTCTTGGTAGACAACAAAATATCCATAATGGTCATATAGGGTTGATCACTTTTTTTGGATTGTTAGCTTTAATAATAGTTATTTTAAAATTGTTTTAAAGGCATTGAGAATTGTTAAAGTGTTTTCTCTTTTTTTAGGAATTTGGCTTTTGGTTCCAGAGCTAATTAATCTTGTATTTAAGGAAGTCAAGTTTTATAGTTATGACTCTATTATAATTAATGAGATTATTATTTTTTCTGGTTCTTTGCTATTCATTGTGATTGCTGGGAGAAAAAATTATGGCTTCAATTTTTGTGTTGATCACTCTGTAGCCATTGTATTCTGGACATTGATTTTACAGTCATTCACAATAATAGGCGTAATCCTATTGATATCATTTTCATTACCGCTTCCAAGGTTTGTGTATGCTGAATCCCTTGCGTTTGTATTTTTTAAGTATGTGATTTTGGTTACAATATGCGAAGAGATTTTTATGCGGGGGTTGTTACAGGGTGAGTTATCGTCTCTAAGTGGGACTATAAACGTTAACTCGATTCAATTGAGTGCACCTGTTATAATTACGGCAGTTTTATTCGGTATCATGCACCTTTTTCCTTTAGCTTTAAATAGTTTAAAGGATTTTATATCGACTTTTATTTTGGGGCTGATTGCTGGTTATTACAGGGAAAAAACACAGAGCTTGATTCCTGCCTTTATTGCTCACGCTTCGTATAATTTTTGGGGTGGTTTTTTGCATGAAATTGTTGTACACAATTCAGTAAGTAATGAGATACTTTATCTGGTCGAGGGAAAAACAGTGTTATGACCTGAATGGAAACATCCAAGGCCTAAACAGAACCAACTCCAGCGGAGCGGCCATGGACAACCTCACCTACACCTACACCGGCAACCAGTTGCAAAGCGTGAGCGACAATGGAGACCTGCTCAATGGATTTATAGATGGAAACGTAGGCACAACTGACTACACCTACGACCCGGCCGGCAACATGACAGCCGACAAGAATAAGAACATTACCTCTATTACTTATAACTATTTGAACTTGCCGCAACAAGTAACCAAAGGAACAGGAGAGAATATAAAATACACCTACGATGCGAGCGGAAGGAAACTGAAACAACAAGTGTATAATGCAAGCAACGCACTGACCAAAACTACAGACTACGATGGAGAACTGATCTACCAGGGTACAGCACTGGGCGATACCCTGAAATTTATCAACCACGAAGAAGGCAGAGTAGTAATGACAGGAACTTCACCCGAGTATCAGTACCATCTGAAAGATCATTTAGGCAATGTGAGAACCACGTTCACGACTCAAAGAGCCGTAGACAACTCTATAGGAACCTTTGAGGCAGCTAATTACAATACAGAGCAAAGCCTGTTCTTGCGATACGATGACGCACGAGTAATTAATTCGACCTTGTTTGATCATACCTACTACCATCAAACACCACCGACAGCCGGAGCATTCAGCGAACGCCTCAGCGGCTCAGCAAACGAAAAGACGGGTATAGCGCGTTCGATCAGTGTGATGCCCGAAGACACGGTGAAGATGGAAGTGTATGCCAAGTATGTTGATGGCAGCAACAATAATAACACCGCAGCCCTCACACAACTGCTCGCGCAAATAGTTGCAGGTACAGCGAGCGCGGGAACTGTAATAGACGGAGCGAATTATTCAGTGCTGAAGTTGGTGAGAAAGTGATGAAAAGCATCGAAAAGGGACAGGACAATGCCAACGCAGAGAAGACAGAGGCGGCCAAAGGGCCTGTAAAGCCTGAAGATGGCCCAAAGGATGTCAAGCAGCTAGCTAGCGACATGAAGGCGATCGAAAAAGGAGCTATTGAAAAGGCTGAAGTGATGAATAGTTTTTCTAATGGGCTTAAAGATGCTGCAAAATCTTATACACCACCCATTAGAAAGAATGATAGTAATCAAAGCCAGGACAAGCCGGCAACCAGCCTAAATAATCAAACAACTATTCAATGAAAATTATCATAACTATAATTACCCTCTCAGCATTCTTTGCTTTGGAAGACTCTACTTATGCTAGGTCAACTCAAAAAAGCAATTGGTCAGACACAACTAAAAGCGATCAGCATTTGCAATCAGGGCTGAAGAAACTGCGGGAAAAGAAGTATGCCGAAGCAGTTACAGATTTTACGAAAGCCATTGGTGAAAATAAAAAGAACTGGAGGGCATTTCGTTTTAGAGGTGATGCTGAAGCAGGACTTGATGATTACAAATTTTCAATTAGTGATTACACTACAGCATTGCAGCTAAATCCATCTGATACACTTTCATATGCTGGCCGCGCGGAAGCAAAAAGAATCTCAGGTGACATTGAAGGAGCTATCAAAGACTATAATGTTGTTTTACCGAATACCAAAGACTCGTTCTTATGGTTTGGTAGGGCCTTGTGCTTCTTCCATAGTGAGCAATATAAAAACGCTATCCTTGACCTTGATGTTTTCTTAAAGAAGGGGACAAGTAAACGAGATATAAAATTAGCGTATCGTTTAAGAGGTCAATCTTTTTTCAATGAAGGGCAATATGGTAATTCCTTAATAGACTTAGATACATACATGAAACTTGGGGGTAAGAAAGAGGATGATATTGTTATGCACGGAGTTTCCTATTATTTTCTAAGGAAGCAAAACCCACAGTATTTAGACAGTGCTCTTGCCGACCTAAAAATTGGTGTTACTCTTTATCCAAAAGATGCTGTAACCCAATATTACCTTGGTCAAGTTTACATCGGTAAGCATGACTTAAAATCTGCTGAAGTAAACTTTGAAAAAGCAGTGTCCCTCGACCCAAAAAATCGAGATGCACTATTTTCATTAATTACGGTAAAGTCATTTAAGGCAGAATACCAAAATGAGTACGACCTTTTCCAAAAATATCTGAAGCTGAAAAACGAACTAGACAACGGTCAAGAGTTTTACTTTCTTGGCCTTGCCAAGTGGGGCGCAAAACGGGATACAGTCGGGGTAGTACAGGATTTTGAAAAAGCATCGGAATTAGGTGATGTAGATCGAGTGATGCTTTTCAATAGATGGGTTGAACTTTTATTTGGCAGCGCAAAATACACGACCACATTAAAGAAACGTCTCACCGAAGAGATCGCTCACACCACCGACAGCTTAAAGACGGGCTACCTGTATGCCTCACTCAGCTTGGTGAACGCCCAAGAGAACAACAGTTCAGAAACGAAATCAGATATAGAGAAGACAATAAAGTTTGCACCGAAAAGCCCGATCATCTACCTGGTGAAAGGCGCACTGGGCAAGGCACTGAACCTGACCAACGAAACCGTTCTTGAAAATTATGATAAGGCCATCGCACTGAACAACAAACTTCCCGAAGCGTATTTGATGAAGGCATATTTTTACAGGCATCAAGGCGACCAAAAAAAGAGCTGCGAGAACCTGACCAAAGCGGAAGAACTTGGCGCAAAGCCAACGGAGAGCTTGAAA
>JABDGP010000098.1 GCA_013285945.1 Bacteroidota bacterium
TTCCACCATGGGGGGGGAGACACTAAAGCCAAAAGAGACGGCCTTGATCCAATGAAAGTTGTCTAATGAATACTCGAGTTCATAAAAATATTTCCCTGAGCCTAGCGCATAAAAATTCTCTTTTCGATCCTCGGAATAATTCCAGGAGTCTTTGGGTGATAACCTCGAGCGTGCGAAAATGTTTTGATTCTTAAAGTCGATGAATTTGAAATTGATCTCAATATTGTTTTCGAAATAACTAAGGTTTTTGATTGTTGACTCATCGCGATTTTGGTTATTGACCAGCACGTTTTGCAAATAGAAATGGGGTAACCCTTGAGAATGATACGTTTCTGGAATGGAGGTAAAACCATTTTCTGAAATTGCCAAGATTCGATTACCAGCATGAACAAGTTGATTTACCCGGTCATTTATTATTCCATTTCGCTTCGTAATAAATTCAAATTTTGGCGTTCCGGTTAGTAGTGATTCAATCTGTGTTATAGCGATTCCTTTTTCTGTCCCCAGCCACAAATTAGAACCCGCTATACATGCCGAATAGAGGTGGCTGGCGTTAAATTTTCCCTCTGAAGAGTATTGTTTGTATTCCCAATTTTGCTCATTTAAAACGAAAAAGCCACTTCCTATGGTCCCGACAAGAACTGTTGACTCGCCTAGTGATACGATAGTTGAAATCCTCAGGCCTTGAAAAAGTTTGGGTACGGCAACCACATCTTTCTTGTAGTCAAAGACCTCGAGCCCAATTCTCCCAAAGCGATAAATGTATTTTGTAGTGACGGTCAACAATGGGCTACTTTTATTCAAATTCGTTACGAAGACGATTTTTCCCTCAGGATCGAATTTCCAAAGTTGGCGCCCGGAGGTACCCCAAATGAAACCTTGAGAATCTGGCCGAAGACCGGTAAAGCCTTCACCCCGAATTTTTTTTTCGCTGTTGGAACTGTCAAACTTATAAATGGCCTTATCGGTCGAAACCCAAAGGTTATCTGTCATATCAAAGAATGCCGTTAATGCGAGGTTATCTAATTTTTTTAGGAAACGAGTAGAAGCGTTACGCAACAGAAAAATTCTGCATCGCTCATCGATGATGAATGTTCTATCGTTTTTGGATAAAACGGTTTTTATTTTGGAACTGGTAGAAAGGTATTGTGCAAAGAAACTCAATTCGGGGACATAGTAGACACCATCTTGCAAAGTTGACATCCAGTATCCGCCTTGTATATCCTGGAGAACTTTGGTTACCGATTTTGACCTCATGAAGGGAATGTTCAAATTTTTTTTGTGCTCAAAACTGGAGTAGCACTCAACCGTATTGAGCAGGTATCCGATCCATAGGTTGTCCTCATGATCAAGATTGAGGCTTATGATATGGCTTAACCCCTGGAATACCTTGGTGATCGAATTTTTGTTGAGCTGGTAAATGCATGATCCGATCGAAAAATATTCCTTGTTGCGCCATTGAAGTAAACAGATTTGTGTGCGTTCGGAGCTTTCGTGGAACTTCACATTGAAAGTTGCGCCGTTGATCTTGCATAGCTTAATCCTGTTAATTGGACCGACTCTAGAGTAGATAAGGTGACTCTCAACATTCCTAAAGGAAAGATGATTGGCTTTAATGGTATCTTCCGTTTGTATTTTTCCGGAGGAATCAATGTAGCCCTGGTGTGGACCCGTTCCAAACCAAACCCTGTCAGTTGAGTCGATATAAAGTGATTGTAAAAAAGATGCAGAGACGAGTTTAGACAGCGTGTCGCTAAATGGATACGGATGAACTTTTTCGCCTTCAAAGTAGGATATCTTGCCAGACATAGAGCGAAACCACACCCTTCCTTTGGCATCTTCAACAAATTCAAATACAACTGGGTCCGCGAGACCCTCCTTGGTTTGATACAAGTCCATGCTCTTACCATCATAGCGCAGCACTCCGTTGTCAGTGGCGAACCAAATAAATCCCGTTCGGTCTTGATGAACATTATAAACCTCAGAGCTGGGAAGCCCCTCTGCTATTGAAAAGTGTAAGTATGGAACGGTTTGGCTAAAACCTAGTCTGCAAAAAAAACTGAGCCAAATCAAAAGAACTGGGCGGCCAGCAAAGAATTGCATTCGGATAATCACACGAGATAAATAATAGCGGATGTATTTTTTCTGCAAGATTGAAAAATTTACTCGTTTCAACTAAATGAAAATCAATGCATTTCAAGAAGAGCATCGTCACAACTGAGTAAGGTAGGCGTATGGATTTGTATTGAAATAAACTTTGCGTTATGCTTTTTTTCCTTTGAAGAGTAGTCCATTGTCAAACCCTTAATGGACTTCCATCTGATATTAACTACCTGAATATATTTTATGGAGGTGTTGTCATGCAAAGACAGATTGTTATCAAAAGGTAGTCAATGAACTAAAGTGGACTGGCCATGACGCGGTTTTAGGATTGGCTGTGCCATTCAACGCAGATCAAATTAATTATGACTTTGATGTTTGGATTTTCGTTACAGATTCGAGAACAGTCATTACTGCTGTGAACTCAAAGGTATCCTACTGTATTTGGAATTGAAATGTTTGACCGTTGAAAATCTCTTCTCAGAGAGATTTACCTTCTGACTCCTCACTAGAATTATTTCTTCAAGTGGATGGACACTGAATGGGCCGCGAAATCATAATTTCGGTATTGAATCTAAATGAAGAAAGCCGCTGCAGGAGAACAAAAGCATTTATCTGAGAGACGAAAATCAAAAAGTGAAACATAACCTGGGTTATCAAATATCGACACACGTGAATTTTTCTAATTCGAAAGGTGCTTACATAAACGGACTCCGAACTTCTGAGAAAGTTCAGAACTGCCGTGGAAGATATGCCTGTTTCAATTGGGCACACTGCGGTTTGAAGCGAATGAGGTTACACTCGAAGAGAACTTCTGACAATTTTACCTACAAATTGCATTAAACCCTTGCCATCCATCTTTCACGGAAAGGGACCCAACCCAATGGGCGGGTCCTTTTACTCATTGCTTTAATCCTGTGGCGTTGCGGTAATCTGAAGCATGTTATTATAGAACTGCTGTACATCATATGGGCTAAGGGCTTCCGCAGTTAGCGTAGTTAAGGTAACCGGCATTGTTACAACTCCAGTTTTATTGTAATTCATTCCACGGACAGAAGTGACAATAGAAAGAGGATTCTTTACTCCTTCTTCTAAAACGAACTGGAATTGGGCCGCGTTATTAGCGTTTCCAGGGGCATCGGTAATTACTGCCTGAAAATAATAATATGTATACGCAAATGGATTTGGGTATGGAATTGCAACATTTCCTGAAATAGGGAACCAGTTGTTACTATTAGTCTTGTCCGGATTAGCAAGCGCGTAATAAAATTGAACGTTAAAAGTCGATCCATTTACCACCTGTGTTGTCAGGTTATAGTAGTTATAATTAGAAGAAGTCGTACCTGGTACGGGGAGTTGTGGTTGATTAGGGAATTGATAGTTTGTTGCAACGGCATAATAATTCCCCAAATAGTAAACGACGTTTCCTGAAAGTGTAATACTTATAGGCCCATTAATTGTAGTACTGGATTCAAATTGAGCTTGATAATACTGAGGAGCACCAGCAACGAGTTCTACTACCTGTTCCATTATCACGTCCGTTCCGTAAGCTCCTGGGTCATTCACGACAACAGTTACACTAAATTGATTTACCAACGGTCCATCAGTAACCCATCCGCTTGAAGGAGGGTAGTCCGTTGAGAGCACATGAAATACTGCTTGCGGACTATTGTTAAGCGGTAGCTGGCTTTGAGCTGGCCCAGAAAAGGTAAGATACCCGCCAAAACCAAAATCAGCCCACCAGTTTTGATTGGTTGGATCCCATGTAAGCAGGCCAGGGATTTCAGCTTTTCCATTAATTAATGGTTTAGCCTTAGATGTAGAAGTTGAGGGACTTGTTGAGGTTACAGAGTTAGAAGGGCTGATTTCAGAGTTCGGCGAACAACTGAAAACGAGGAACACGGCAAATAGTACAATAAACGCAATTGGTTTTTTCATAATGTTTGTTGGTTATGTAACAGTTGATCCAAACGTAGTCATCGTGGATAAGATAAAGTGTTCAAAGCAAGATTATCGAACATAAAAAAAAAGTGTAATGCCTAAACAAACAGCTAGTCAGTGATTTCGGATTATCAACTACCTACAAAGGAGTATTTTTTTCAATGTAATATCGACCGCGAATCGGTCTTCGTTTGGTTTAGCGTCTAGGATGTACATTATTTCACTGTTATATTAAGATAAAAGCGGATTCAACTTTACGAAGCCTATACATCGCGGTATCCTTCGAGCCAAAAACTGCGAAACTAAACTGGCCGATTAGAAATGGATGAGAGGATTTTTTGGTACACTTGAAGCACCTCTCACCAGTCATTCCTCGTACTCCGGTGTTTCATTTTGAGCTTAAGATTTGTTCAAGTATGAGTGATCGAAGGACTTTACCGGGAGAAACTCTTCATATAGTACCCCTTCTTACTTGTTCTTTAAATAATAAGAGAGGCCAAAAAATAGAGAGCCTGCATTAAAGATAAAATTCTTAACAGTTTGCTTTTCAGAATTGGAGGGGTTGTAAACTAACTGGTTGAAACCGATAGACCCAACACCGGCTTCAATTCCCCAATGAGTTGAGGGGAAGAAAATTAAAACCGGCTTGGAGGTAATAGAAACTGCCGACCAGTTTGTGTTTGCACTTACAAACACATTTGAATTGGGAATAGTGTAATTGTTTCCTACCGCTGCTTTTCCAACGCCGGCACTTAATTCAGTGTGAAGAGCAAAAAAAACAGAGCTCGAAATTGGCAAGTAGTACCTGAAGAATGGCGCTATTGAATAAAAGTTACTGTGATTTTTTCCGTGCGGGTTAACGGGGTCAAGATAATATTGAAAGTTGTTATAGTCATACGCGTACCCTAAACCAACGCCAACAGCAATTCTCGGATTTACAACATAACCGTAAGATGGCCGAATAGAAAAACTATTGTCCGTTGTTTTGCTCGCATTAGCCTTATTTACATTTGTATAAAAAGAGGCACTGGCAGTTCCGCCAACAAAAGTATTGCCCTTAAAGAATTGAGCCATTAGAGGAGTAGCACCAACAAAGCCAAAGACTAATCCAATCAAAATTGTTTTCATAGAGGTTTATAGGGATCAACGAGTGATTTAATGAAAATATTGCTGCTTTTTAGAAATGAACCTGGCTAAAGCTAATCTGACTCAATCACAACAACACCTTCCTGAAAGCGCAAAACCTACAAAAAAGAACTGTTAACCCCTTTCTACACTTTTGTGTCCCGCCCGATGGACTGGTGGACTAAACGTGTTGTCAGGTCTTTC
>JABDGP010000099.1 GCA_013285945.1 Bacteroidota bacterium
ACGCAGTTTTTGCCTCTTTTGAACATGTGCTTCATGCACTTCATCAGGTTCTTGCACGGGAATTTCTGATTTCATCAGGAATGAAATAGTCTCTTCATTCACTTTTGAAATGAACCGCTTAAATGCCTCGAAGCCTTCAAACTTATAAATCAACAACGGATCTTTTTGCTCATATACAGCATTTTGTACCGATTGCTTCAGATCATCCATGTCACGAAGGTGTTCCTTCCAATTTTGATCAATGATATTTAGCGTAATCATTTTTTCCATGGATTTGATCAGCTGGCCGTTGTTTGTGGAAACACATTTTTTCAAATCGGCTGCAACACCAATTTGTTTAGTTCCATCAGAGAACGGTACCAAAACTTCCTGAATAGTAGCACCACGGGTTTTATAGATGTCTAAAAGGATTGGCATTGCCTTTTGGGCGATGAGTTTATTTTTATTCTCATAATGCTTGAGCGCCTCCTCATACAGCCGTTCACTGAGTACAGCTTGGTCTGTCTTGCCAAACTCTTCCTGAGCAATCGGGAAATCCAGCCCCAGGGTGCTTAGCACATTCAATTTAAAGTTCTCAAGACTTTCTCCAGCCTTTGCATTGGCTACGATGTCATCGCAGGTGTCAAATAGCATTGTGAGGATATCCAGTTGCAAACGTTCGCCGAAAAGCGCATTCTTTCTTCGTTTATAAATCACCTCGCGCTGCGAATTCATTACGTTGTCATATTCAAGCAGACGCTTACGTATTCCGAAGTTATTTTCCTCTACTTTTTTCTGCGCACGTTCGATTGAGTTTGTCACCATCGAGTGTTGAATCACTTCACCTTCTTTCAATCCCAAGCGGTCCATAATGCGGGCGATTCGCTCGGGCATGAACAAGCGCATGAGGTTATCTTCCAGAGACACATAGAAACTGGAGGTTCCAGGGTCACCCTGACGACCACTTCGCCCACGCAACTGCCGATCCACTCTTCGCGATTCATGGCGCTCAGTACCAATGATTGCAAGGCCTCCCGCTGCTCTTGATTCTGGAGTAAGTTTAATATCCGTACCACGGCCTGCCATGTTCGTGGCAATCGTCACCGTTCCTGGCTTACCGGCTTCTGCTACAATCTCTGCTTCACGCTGATGCTGCTTGGCATTCAAAACCTGATGCTTAATCTTTTTCATCTGCAACATACGGCTTACCAACTCTGAAATTTCCACAGAAGTTGTACCTACCAGCACGGGGCGTCCTTCACTGGTCAGCTTTACAATCTCGTCTACCACAGCATAGAATTTCTCACGCACAGTTTTATACACCATGTCGTCATGGTCTTTGCGTGTGACCGGTTTATTTGTAGGAATTACTACAACGTCAAGTTTATAAATATCCCATAGCTCGCCTGCCTCCGTTTCAGCCGTTCCTGTCATACCCGCAAGCTTGTGGTACATGCGAAAGTAGTTCTGGAGAGTGATCGTAGCGTAGGTTTGAGTAGCGTCTTCAACTTTGACATTTTCTTTAGCTTCGATAGCCTGATGCAAGCCATCCGAATACCTACGGCCATCAAGCACACGGCCCGTCTGCTCATCTACAATTTTTACTTTCCCATCTACAATAATGTACTCCGTATCTTTTTCAAAAAGCGTATATGCCTTTAATAACTAATTGACACTATGGATGCGCTGCGATTTAGTATTATAGTCCCGGATCAGTTCGTCTTTCTTTTGAAGCTTGGTGCTATCCGCAATGGAGGGATCTTTTTCAATTTTATTCAACTCTGTACCAATTTCAGGCATAATGAAAAACTTGGGATCCTCTCCTTCACCTGTGATCAGGTCAATACCTTTTTCAGTAAGCTCAACGCTATTGTCTTTTTCGTCGATCACAAAGTATAATGGTGCATCAGCGTTAGGCATTTCCTTTTTGTTGTCTTGCAGATAATGGTTTTCTGTTTTTTGCAAGACTGATTTATTGCCCGTTTCGCTGAGCATTTTAATCAACGGCTTGTATTTTGGCATAGCTCTGTACGCACGAAAAAGCGGAAGTCCTCCTTCTTTTTCATTTCCATCTGCCAGTAGTTTCTTGGCATCGTTCAAGTATTGGTTGACAAGTTTTTTCTGAGCATCAACTACTTTATTAATGCGCGGCTTTAAATCATAGAACTCGTGTTCATCGCCTCGCGGGATTGGGCCGGAAATAATTAGCGGAGTACGTGCCTCATCAATCAAAACACTATCTACCTCATCGACCATTGCGTAGTGGTGACCGCGCTGCACAAGTTCTTCTGTTTCGCGGGCCATGTTATCACGCAAATAGTCGAAACCAAATTCATTGTTTGTACCATAACATATATCGGCACGGTAAGCATCTCGCCGTTCATTTGAGTTTGGCTCATGCTTATCAATACAATCCACCTGAAGGCCGTGAAACTGAAAGATCGGGCCCATCCATTCACTATCACGTCGGGCGAGATAGTCATTTACAGTTACAATGTGCACACCGCGTTTGGCAAGCGCATTTAAGAACGCGGGGAATGTGGCAACAAGAGTTTTCCCTTCGCCAGTTGCCATCTCAGCTACTTTCCCCTCGTGCAATGCGATACCACCAATGATCTGCACATCATAATGCACCATATCCCATGTAACCATATTGCCCGCTGCCATCCACTGCCTGTGCCATTGCGCTTTGTCGCCTGCAATTTTTACGTTAGGATGCTTGGCTGCGAGTTGTCTGTCGAAATCGGTGGCTGTTACTTCGAGATATTCATTTTCTTTAAAGCGTTTTGCGGTCTCGCGAATGATGGCAAAAGATAATGGCAACACTTCGATCAACACTTTCTCAAGTTCTTTGTTGCGCTCAAGTTCGGTTTTATCAATCTGCGCGAAGACAAACTCTTTCTCGTTTATGTCCAGTTCGGGGTGATCGGCAATGCGCTGATGAAAACTGACAATCTGTTCGTCAATCAATTTTAATTTGGAATTGATGTAATGCTGAACCTCGATGGTTTTGTTTCGCAATTCGTCATTGGAGACGGAGACCAAATTTTCACCTTCTTTCTTGGTTTGTTCAACCAGCGGGGTCATTCGCTTGATGTCTTTTTCCGACTTCGATCCGAAAATTTTGGCAATCAGTTTGAGCATAAAAAATTAATAGATAATAAAAATCCTTAAGGACGCGAAAGTTAAGGATTTCAGGGGTGCAATTATAATTCCAGACTGTCTTCAATCACCATTTTGGCAGGTGTAAACAAAAAGAATGTTTCAGGAGTGACGGATTGACCGATGGAGCTAATAAAGTGATGGCTCAATGGGTTAGCTAAGGCTAACGGGAAGGGTTATTACAAACTCCGTGCTCTTACCTACGCGAGATTGTACCTCAATTGTTCCTTTCATTCGGTCTACTATTTCTTTCACAATGTACAAGCCCAGCCCTGAGCCCGTTGATTTTTCGGTAGCCCGAAAGAACATTTCAAAGATTCTGCCTTGAAGATCTGGCTGAATGCCAATCCCGTTATCTTCTATTTTTATGACACAGGATTTTTCATGGATGGCTGTCGTTATTTTTACCCAATTCTTCTCGGCTTGCAGGTTCTGATATTTGATCGCATTAGATACGAGATTGTTGATGATTATCTTCAATCTGCTTTTATCCAACATTATAGTGCCCGATTCATCGTTGGTCTCAAAGGTTATTCTGCTTGCATTTTCAAGGAATTGAAGATTGGCAATGGCACCATCGACCAATTCTGTTACGTTCGTTGGCTCATTCACCAATTCGGTACGTGCATTGCGTGAATAATCAATAATCTCATGGATAAAATCATCGAGTTTATTAGTTCGGTCTCCAATCATGGCAAAGTATTCCTTGTCATGTGAGGTATCGGAATCTGCCAGAGCAAGTTTTATCAATCCCTTAATTGACAAAAGTGGAGCACGCAGATCATGCGAAGTGCTATAAACAAAGCGATCCAGTTCGCGATTGATTTTCTCAAGGTCCTCTTTCTTCTCCTGCACGTCTTCTGCCATTAGCCGAAGCAATTTTTCGGATTTTCGGTTTGCCTTCATCATAAACTCTACGAAGAAGGTGATCGTAAGGGAAGTGATAACAGCGTTGATTATTAAATTGTATTTGCCGTGTGCTGAGGTGGCAAGTTTAAATCCTCCAATCAGGTTGAAATCGGTGAGCACAAGTAACAGCAATAAAATGATGGGTGTCACGATGAATATTATTCTGAAGTAAAATTCATGATCATCAAAAATTGCGAAGGCCATCGTGATCAGTGGAAAAAAATAAAGAAAAATACCCCGGTCACTCGGGAGTGCCGAAGCATAAAAAGTGATGATTGCATTCATCAGGATCAGAAAAAAAGTTTTGGCGAACTTTTGAAGACCCGATTGAACCATCCAAAGTGAACAGAGAATTATTAAGAGGATAATGAAATCGATGAAAACTGATCCAGCCACTTTCATGACTACAAAATCCTTCAGTAATAAAAAAGTGGTAATGAATGCAGACAGAATGAGAATCCGGCTAAACAAAATATCCCTTCTCCGGCTGAAAAATTGCTGATCAGTTTGAACTTCTGTTTCAAAATTTATCCAACGATTCAGAAAACTAAGGGAGGTGATTTGCATACCAATCAGACAGCCTAAGATAGTCTTTCATTCCATTATATAACAATGGTTTTATCTTTCGTATGCCAAGCTTAGAAACTCAGGCTGCCCTCAAAAACAAATTCTGCCGGGCCAATGAGGTAAATGTCGGTGAATGAACCTTCGTGATTTTTATTGAACTCAATAGAAAGGTCTCCTCCCAGGGTTTTAACCGCTACCGGAGAAGTGTACTGATGAAAGGAGGAGGCAATCGCAGCGGCTGTTACCCCGGTGCCACAAGAAAGGGTTTCGTTTTCGACTCCACGCTCGTACGTCCTCACAAAAATTGAATTATTACCGAGAAGTTCTACAAAATTGACATTGGTGCCTGCAGGTTGAAAGTCTTTGCTATACCTGATTTTCTTTCCTTCTTCAAAGACGGGAAACTTGCGGATTTCATTGACCAGCTGAATGAAATGAGGCGAGCCTGTATTAATAAAAAAACTGCTACCCAACTTCCGAACTTCCTTTACATCGTTCATCTTCAGTCGTACGTTGCTGTTCGGCAGTATCTCGGCTTCGTGCAGGCCGTCATAGGCATTGAACTTTGCTTTACCATTGGTGATTCCAAGAGCAGATGTCATCTTTACTGCAGCGCGGCTCCCATTACCACAAAGACTTGGAGAGCCATCGGCATTATAATAGACCAGATTAAAATCAAGTGACGGGTGTTTTTCAATGAGC
>JABDGP010000100.1 GCA_013285945.1 Bacteroidota bacterium
ACTCCAGCAGTCCGGCGTTTTTCAGCCGGGTAAGCAGGGGATATAATGTGCCTTCTACTACTATCATTTTTGCCAAAGTTAACTCGTCTAGCATATCTGAGGCATAGGTTTCACCTCGTGCTATAATATGAAGGATGCAATACTCAAGTATTCCCTTCCTCATCTGACTTTGTGTGTTTTCAACATTCATAATCCGTTTCTTTATCAACCTTAATGCAGTATACGCGCAAAGTACTATGTATTACCAAGTACCTTACTATTTTTATTAGTTATTTACGGTAATTAGTTGATAATCAACATGATTAATTTTTTGTTTTGAGTTATTTTGAATGGACAATCGAAAAAGTTGAGGAATCTGATAGGTAAAAAGTATTCTAATGATATTCGAAGTAAAATTATTACGGATCCATTCAACGCCTATTTTAGATAGCTATGAACCATGTTGAACTAGAGAAATTTTGTCTTGGTCTGAAAGGAACAACTAGTGATATCAAGTGGGGCAACGATCTGTGCTATCTTATTGGTGGCAAAATGTATTGTGTCATCAGCATTGATCCTCCTATGAAAGTTTCGATCAAAGTAACTCCTGAAGAATTTGGCGAACTCACCGAACGGGAAGGAATCATTCCAGCTCCGTATATGGCAAGGAATAATTGGATATTCATTGAGAAGGCAAACGCCCTCACACTTGCAGAATGGAAACATTACATAGAGCAATCCTACGAGCTGGTCTTGTCAAAACTACCGAACAAAATCAAGAATCAGATTTTGAAATAGAGTATAGGGCTTTAAAACCTCAACGTAAAAACCGTGCGCACGTCAGGCTCCGATTCTACTGTAAGAGAGCCGTTGTGCATTTGCATGATCTGCCGCGAAAGAGCAAGGCCAATACCCGATCCGGTTTTTTTGGTAGTAAAGAAGGGAACAAAAATTCTGTTGATGGCTTCGGGTATGATGCCCGGCCCATTATCGATTACTTCAATGATGATTGATTGGTCTACATACTTCCCATTAAGCTCAATCTTGCCGCTTCCATTTTGCAAAAGGGATTCCATGGCATTCTTTACCAGGTTAATCAATACCTGTTCAATCATTTCGGCATCAGCCTGAACAGTGAGGTAATCCGAACTGCACGAACTTGAAAAGTCTATAGTAGTTTTCTTCAACCCCTGCCGCATAAACTGAGCTGTCTTGTCGATCAATTCCTTGAGCAATACCGATTTCATTTTTGGTTGCGGCAATGAAGTGTATTCGCGATACGCATCTATAAATTTGATAAGTCCTTTGCTCCGGCTTTCTATCGTACTTAATCCCTCACGTAAGTCGTCAGCAGCATCGGCTTTCAGTTCGTATTCATTTTCCTTTTTTATCAATTCATGATCCAGAATTTCGCGAAGCGTGGAGGTGAGCGACGAAATAGGCGTGATGGAATTCATGATTTCATGCCTGAGCACGCGCGTAAGGTTTTGCCAGGCTTCCAGTTCCTGCTTTTGCAATTCCGTCTGAATGTTTTGCATGGTCACCAGTTTCACCGTATTTCCGCGAATGCGCAATTCTGTTGCCTGGATCGTTAACAAGAATTCATTGGTTTTGTAAAGTGTACCTTTTCCCGATTGCACCTCAATTAGTGACGCGTATAATTTTGGATTCTTCTCTTCGAGTTCGTTGATGTTTTTCAGGTTGGCTTCATTCACAAACCGTTTTGCGTTTGCATTCATCAATTGAACGTTTCCGTCGGTATCGAATGAGATAATCCCTGTGCGTACTTGCTGCACCACGGTATTGAGGTACTGCCAGTTTTCTTCTTTTTCAGATCGCGCTTTACGAAAAGCCTCAAGCACCTCATTAAAGGCTTCATTTAGATCTTTAAAACTTTTGCCAAGCTTGTTATCTGCTGCAAATCCCGAGATGAAATCAGAGTACCTGACCGATTCGAGAAATCGCGTGAGTTTGCGATTGGTTTGTGAGGTGAACCTGTAGATTTCCCACATTTGAAAAAGTACGATCAGCGTGCAAAGGCCTGCTGCAAAGATCATGTTGGGCCGGCTGAACATAAATACTTCCAACAACAACATTGCGCCCAACAAAATGACGCGGAATAAAATACGGATACGGAAATCTCTCATAAATAATTGTCAAGCGGCAATGGATAATTTGACAACTATGTCAGAGTCCATGTTTTTCAAGCCTTCTATACAACGATGAACGTGTGAGGCCGAGTTCGGTTGCTGCCTGGGTGATATTGCCATTGTACTTTTTCAAGACCTTTCTGATCAGCAGTTTCTCAACTTCTTCCAGATTGAAAGCATCAAGACTTAATCCCGGCTCATTTTCTTTCAGGTTAACCTGGTTCAGATTAAAGTCTTCGGGCTGCAGCACAGAAGCGCTGCTCATGATCACAGCACGCTCAATTGAATGTTGCAATTCGCGGATATTGCCCGGCCACGAATGTTTATTCATCCGGTTAACGGCTCCGTCACTGATCTTCGAAATACTTTTGCCATACTTGGTGGCATAGCTTTTTAAGAAAAAATGGGCAAGCAAAGGAATGTCTTCCGGCCGTTCGCGCAACGGGGGAATTTCGATTTCAATAGTGTTGATCCTGTAAAGTAAATCCTGACGAAATTTATTTTCCTTCACCATTTCATAAAGCGGCATATTCGTAGCACAGATGAGCCTTATGTTGATGGGCACTTCTTTATTAGCCCCAACGCGACTTACTTTACGATGCTGCAAAACGGTAAGTAATTTGGCTTGAAGCGGCATAGACAGGTTGCCGATCTCATCCAGAAAAAGTGTTCCGTTATTAGCCAGCTCAAACCGCCCGACACGGTCTTCCTTGGCATCGGTGAATGAGCCTTTTTTATGACCAAAGAGTTCACTTTCAAAAAGTGTTTCGGTTACCGAACCCAAATCCACAGAAGCAAACGATTCACTTTTCCTTGCTGAATTTCTATGAATAGCTCGGGCAATCATCTCCTTGCCGGTTCCGTTTTCGCCCAGAATCAAGACATTGGCATCGGTTTGGGCTACACGTTCTACTGTCTGAAAAATCTTTTGCATGGCAAGACTCTGCCCGATGATGTCACTGAATTTTTCGTTGAGCGCGTGGTTAATTTCCTGATTCTTAATTTTTAGAGTTTCCACCTGATCACGCGTTTCGCGTAAGCGCATCGATGAAAAAAGCGTGGCTAACAGCTTTTCATTCTCCCACGGCTTCAATACAAAATCCGTAGCTCCGGCTTTGATCGCCTTTACGGCCATTTGCACATCGCCATAAGCTGTGATCAGTACCACCACCGATGAAGGATCGATATCCAGAATTTTTTGAAGCCAATAATAGCCTTCACTACCGCTGCTCACATCTTTGGTAAAGTTCATATCGAGCAAAATCACATCATAGTCTTCGTGGGCCATCAATGTGGGTATGCTGTCGGGGTTTTTCTCTATGTCTACCTGCGCAAAGTGGCGTTTCAGAAACATCTTGGCAGCCTTTAGCAGATCTTCGTTATCGTCTACAATCAGGATTTTTCCGTACTTAGTGTCAGTCATAGTTGCCAAGGGTTGAAATTTTCATTGCGAAGTCACAATATTGATACCGTAAAACGAATGCCTTTGATTTTGTGCTATTCGCTGTTTTTGGGTCAAAGCTATAATTTTTTTGTCCGCATACGGACAGATTCGTTCACATTTGAACTTGAATTGGACGATTAAAACCTAAATCAGCTTTGAAAAGCCCGTTATCAGCTTGGCACATTAGTTGGCTAGGGTATACTCGAAACTATAAATGAAATGGCTGAGTCAATGGACAAGAAATTAACAAAGAAAAGATTTACCGTAAAGAAGGTGGCTACTTACGTTGGCATAACTGCGGGAGTGGTTTTCATTGGGTATCAATTCATTTTTGCCGATAGACGTTCGAAACTGAAAACCGAAAAGGATAAGATCACTATTTCGGAAGTGAAGATGGGCGAGTTTAAAGAGTACATTCCACAGACCGGCACTGTCGAACCAGCTCGCACTGTTTATTTGGATGCCATTGAGGGAGGAAATATCAAACGAGTGATTCACGAAAGCGGCTCGATTGTAAAAAAAGGAGATCCTATTATCGAAATCACTAACCTTAACCGGGAGATAGCGGTTTTGCAGCAGGAATCTGATTTGGTGCAGAGTATCAACCGTTCGCGTGATACTCGAAATAGTCTCTTAAATAGTGATTTAGCGCAGCGCCAAACATTGGCTTTGATTGATAACCAGATAGCAATCTATCGGCCTCAGTATGAAAGGCAAAAAACGCTTATGGCGAAAAAGCTTATGGCCAGACAGGATTTTGAACAAACTCAAGCCAATTATATATATAACGTTGAGCGTAGAAGAATTACTTATGAGGCTTACAAAAGGGATTCTATGGCTCACGTGCTATCATTAGTTGACATTGATCTTTCTGAAGCGAGGATGAAACAAAATCTTGAATCAGTGAGAACCATTTTGGATAATCTTAATATTAAAGCCCCGGTTGACGGTCAGTTAACGATGGCTGCACACTGGGAAATTGGACAAGCTGTGAGTATGGCTCAAAGACTAGGGCAGGTAGATGTGGTGGGTAGCTACAAAGTGCGTGTGCCGATTGATGAATTGTACTTGCCAAAAATCTCTGTTGGACTTCCGGCCACCACTGACTTTGCCGGCAAGACTTATAATCTTGAGATCAAATATATCTATCCCAATATTACCAACGGACGCTTTAATCTTAAAAAAGTTGCAGCAGGACTTAATTCAATATCAAAACTTCATTGTTTCCAAAGTTTTCGTATGAGGAAGTGATCACATGATCGCCCGGCTTCAGACCTTCCAGCACTTCAAAATACTCGGATCCCATTTTGCGGCCCAGCTTCACTTCTCTGCGTACGGCACGGTCGGTTCCAGGCTCAACTATAAATACCCAGTTGCCACCGGTATCTTTA
>JABDGP010000101.1 GCA_013285945.1 Bacteroidota bacterium
AAACCAATCCAGGTCAACGGCCGAAGCGTCTTCCATGGTGCGGAAAAAATCGGCTGGCTTGGGTTGCTTGAAAGCCCAACGCTGTGCATACTCTTTAAATGATTTATCAAACAGCTCTGGCCCCATGATCGTTTCACGCAAAAACGTAAGAGCAGCTGCCGGTTTGCCGTAAGCATTTGGCCCGAAGTCGTTGCCTGGAATATTGTCTGAATCCCACATGATAGGCCTCATTTTATCTTTGTCGCCACGCATGTAATTGGCCATACCTTTGGGCGAGCCCCAGCTAATATTTACAGTAGGATAGCGCTCACGTTTAGTTTCTCGTTCTAAAAATGAATTCAACCCTTCGTCCATCCAGCTCCATTGGCGCTCATCAGAGTTTACAATCATCGGAAAGAAATTGTGACCTACTTCGTGAATGATTACGCCTACCATGCCTTCGTAAGTGCGTTGGGAAAAAGTACCATCGCTTTTAGGGCGACCGCCATTGAAACAAATCATAGGATATTCCATTCCCTGATTGGCAGTGTGTACTGAAAAGGCCGTGGGATACGGATAATCAAAGGTGCGGGAAGAATAAACCTCAAGGGTATTTTTAATTGCCATAGTAGATTCTTTTCCCCAAAGCGGATTTCCTTCTTTTGGATAGAGTGATTGCGCCAACGGAGTTTTGTCGTTTACTTTCACGGCCATCGCATCCCAAATAAATTTGCGCGAAGTAGCAAAGGCAAAGTCGCGTACATTTTCGGCATAAAACTCCCAGGTACTTTTTTTGCCCGAATGTTCTTTTTCTTTTTTACGTACTTCTTCTTCAGTTACAATAAGGACAGGCTTGTCAAAGGTTTTTTTGGCCTTGTCGAAACGCTCTGCCTGCTCAGCAGTCAGCACAGATTTTGGGTTTTGAAGTACACCGCTGGCACCAACGATATGATCTGCAGGTACTGTGATTCGAACGCGATAATTTCCAAAGGTTAAAGCAAACTCACCCTGACCGAGGAACTGCTTGTTTTGCCATCCTTCGTAATCATCAAAAACACACATGCGTGGAAACCATTGCGCTACAGTATATAGGTAGTTCCCGTCTTCAGGAAAAAACTCATAACCACCACGCTCGCCGAATTTCAACCTGTCTTTCTCGATATAGCTCCATTCGATTTTGAAACTGTATTTCTCACCTGTCTTTAGCTGAGCAGGAAGATCGATTCTAAGCATCGTATAGTTTACTATGAAAGGAAGGTCTTTGCCGGTGCTGGCATCTTTTACAGATTTGATTTTAAAACCGCCGTGATAATCATAGGTGTCACTGCTCAAGGGAAACCAACGTGTAGGGATCGAGTCGCGAATTCGATTGGTCTCAGTCTTGTCTGTCATGTTGCCATTGGACAGGTTGTTTTGATCGAGTTGCAACCAAACAAACTTCATTACTTCGGGCGCATTGTTAAAATAGGTCACTGTTTCTTTTCCAGTGATGAGTTGCGTTTCATCGTTCAGCTCCACATCGATATCATAATCAGCACGTTGTTGCCAATAGTTGGCACCGGGGGCGCCTGAGGCAGAGCGGTAACTGTTTGGCGTAGGCAATGTTTGATCAAGCTGTTCAAACTTGCCGCTCCATTTCTTATCCTGTGCCATAGCTACAACGGAAAGAAGGCCGAGAATAAAACAAAAAATACGTTTCATGTGTACTTGTGATTAGTTGAGAGGATACAAAATTAGAATTCTAAAATGAAAATGCCGTACCCACAGGCACGGCATTTTACTACCACGGTTTTCTTAGTTCGTTTTCTTTTTCAGCTCATCAAATTTTGATGGCTGAGCTACTCTTGGAAATACGTTGTCATCTGTAGTGATGTCAGAGGTTTCTTTAAGTGGATCGACTGTGACACTCGCTACTTCTTTTTCCTTGGCAAATACCTTGGTCACCTTGCTTTCATTGACACGCCAAATTTCAGCAGGAATGCGTTCGGTTTCTTTAGTACCATCTTTATAAGTCCACTCGATGATCACCGGCATTACCAATCCACCTTTGTTAGATAACGTGATTTCATAAAAATTCTTGTTGTCTAATTTGGTCAGCACTGCTTTGTCGTCAATCTTGTTTTGGAATTCGCCGTAGAATCTGGCATCAGTAGGGATCACGCTGAAATAGCTTGGGCCGTTGCTGAAATCCTCGGGAACCTTGTCTCCGTCTTTCGCACTTGCCAAATCTCCTTTAGCAACAGTTTTTTCTTTGCCTTCGAGGTTGGTTTTTTCAGTACGCAATTTGTACCACTTCACCTGATCGAGCGACATGTCCACGTTATCGGTTGTGTAGAACCAGCCTTTCCAGAACCAGTCAAGATCAACAGCCGAGGCGTCTTCCATCGTGCGGAAGAAGTCGGCTGGCTTAGGATGTTTAAAGGCCCAGCGCTGTGCATATTCTTTAAAGGACTTATCAAACAACTCGTGACCCATTACAGTCTCGCGCAAAATGAATAATGCGGTGGCTGCCTTTTGATATTGTTCTGAACCGAACTGAATGACTTGTTCTGAGTTGGTCATCAGCGGACGCATAGTAGTTTTGTCTCCTTTCATATAGGGCACCAATCCTGCCGGTTTGCCACGGCTGAAATCCAATGTTGGATAGCGTTCTAATTCAGTGAGCAATTGTACGAAGCTGTTAATCCCTTCGTCCATCCAGGTAGTTTGGCGCTCATCATTGTTGATGATCATTGGAAAGAAGTTATGGCCCACTTCATGAATCACAACACCAAGCATGCGTTGTAATAATTGATTGTCATAGCTCCCGTCTTTCTTAGGCCTGCCAAAATTGAAACAGATCATTGGATATTCCATGCCAATGCTGGCTGCATGAACAGAAGTAGCTTGTGGATAAGGATAGTCAACTGTGTACTTTGAATAAACCTCAAGTGTGTTCTTCACAGCAATTGTCGATTCCTTTTCCCAGAGCGGGTTGCCTTCTTTGGGATAAAATGACATCGCCAAAGGTGTGCCGTTACCTACTTTCACCGCCATAGCATCCCAAATAAATTTGCGAGATGAAGCAAAAGCAAAATCGCGAACGTTGGTCGCTTCAAACTGCCATGTTTTTTTGTCTTTGGATTTTACTTTCTCTTTTTCGATTGCTTCAGCCTGCGTTACAATAACTACGGGCTTATCATAAGTTGTTTTTGCCTTATCGAAACGTGCAATTTGTTCTGCTGTCAATACTTGTTGAGGGTTCTTAACCATACCTGTGCCGGCAACAATAAAATCGGAAGGCACAGTAAGGTTGACTTTATAATTCCCGAAAGGTAACGTGAATTCACCGCGACCAAGAAACTGCTTATTCTGCCAGCCTACGACATCATCGTACACGCACATACGTGGAAACCATTGTGCAATGGTGTAGACATAATTATTATCATCAGGGAAAAACTCATAACCACTGCGTGCGAAAGTCTGGTTACGATCAAGCACATTGAAGAACCATTCTATTTTAAGTGAGTATTTTCCTCCGGCTTTCAGTGGCTGAGGCAAATCAACCCGCATCATCGTTTTGTTGATTGTATAGGGAAGATCTTTTCCGGAAACATCTTTTATAGATTTGATTTTGTAGCCGCCATCATAATCCCACAAGCTTAGTTGCATTGCCATTTGTTTCGCTGCTACTGAATCTTTTACAGAATTGGTCGATGTTTTTCCAGTGTTGTTTTCTTTAGCAAAAATGTTCTGGTCGAGTTGGAGCCAAAGATATCTAAGTACATCGGGTGAGTTGTTGATATAAGTGATTGTTTCACTGCCGGTGATACTCTGATTGTCATCATTCAACTCTGCTGTGATGTCATAGTCAGCCTGCTGTTGCCAATACCGCGGGCCGGGTGAGCCTGAACCAGTACGGTACTCATTTGGAGTAGGCAACATTTGATCGAGTTGCTCAAATTTCCCTTTCCATTGTGGAGGATCGGTCTTTGGTTTCTCTTGGGCAAAAGCGCCAATAGAACCAATCACAAAAAGAAGAAGTACAAATTGTTTCATAGGGTTTATTTAAATTATTTGAAAGGATTACAAATTTGATTTAGAAGATTCTGTCTTTCATCAGGATGAGCGCAATCCCGGCAATCGCCGACGACAACACCATTTTCAAATCCCTGCGTGGTACCTTCAACAAACCGACCAAAATATAACTGATAACCAGGAAAATAGTTACAACAATTATTTGGCCCAGTTCAAGGCCAAGGTTAAAGGCCAAAAGGGGAGACAATAGATTATGGCTTTTTCCCAAAAGCGCACGCAAATAGTTGGAAAAACCCATGCCGTGGATCAGCCCAAAAAACAAGGCAAAAACATAGTTGATTTGAATGTTTCTTTGACCAATGGTTTCTTCTTTTTTGAATAAGTTGGAAAAGGCCGTTATAAAAATGGTAAGCGGAATAAGAAATTCGATCAACTCGGTCTTTACCGAAATAATCTGCAACGTAGCGAGTGCCAATGTAATAGAATGACCAATTGTGAACGCCGTGACAAGGATCAGGATTTTTTTCCAGTCGCGAATGAGATAAACAGCACACAATGCGAGCACAAACAAAATATGATCGTAGCCATTGACGTAATCAAGAATGTGCTCGCGGCCTAAAACAAAATAAAGTGAGAACTCTCCCATTGCTAATGAAAATTGCGCTACAAGTATAGCGCAATTTTCAAAAAATAATCGTTGGCAGATAACTTTACTCTTTAAGGTTCTGCACTGGTTTTATGTACGCAGCTCGCCAGGTTTGTGACCCGATAGTAAGCGCGCCAAAGGTGATCAATGCAAATACCCCCAATAAAATGGTAGATACATCCACCGAAACATGATAAGCCAGTTGCTCAAGCCATAAATTGTTGATGAAATACGCGGCTGGCACAGCAATCACAATGGCAATAAGAAGAATTGACACAAATCCTTTAGAAAGCAAATAGATTAATGAGCCGTTGG
>JABDGP010000102.1 GCA_013285945.1 Bacteroidota bacterium
TTTAATTGAGCTTTAGTTTACTGCCTCAACTGTTGCAAGGATGTCGTCAATGTATTCTCTGGAGTTGCTAAGTCGTGGCACTTTATTTTGCCCTCCCAGCTTGCCTCGCTTTTTCATCCAGTTATAAAAAGTGCCTTCGGCTACACTATGGATTTTGGGCGCGACTAAAGCAATGTTGTGCGAACGCTTTGCATCGTAATCTGAATTGATCTTGCGAAGCTTGTCATCAAGCGCAAGGGTAAATTGCTCCAGACTGTCGGGCAGTTTTTTGAACTCAATGATCCATTCATGACCACCGCGTTTTGATTTCTCCAGATAAATCGGAGCAGCCGTATAGTTGTCGATTACGGCATTGGTGTGCTCGCAGGCAAAGGCAATGGCTGTGTCTGCATTTTCAATGATTACTTCCTCACCAAAAGCATTGATAAAGTGTTTGGTGCGTCCTGAAATTTTTATTCGATAAGGAGTAAGGCTGGTGAACTTCACCGTATCACCAATGTTATAGCGCCACAGTCCGGCATTGGTAGTAATTACTACCGCATAGTTTTTCCCAAGTTCTACATCGGCAAGACTCACTGCATCAGGATATTCTTTATCCCACTCTTCGATCGGAATAAATTCATAGAATACTCCGTAATCAAGCATCAACAGCATTTCTTCCGAATCTTTTTGATCTTGAATGCCGAAGAATCCTTCGCTGGCATTGTAGGTTTCCCAATAACGCATTTGATCGGAAGGTATCAATGACCGGAAAAGATTTTTGTAAGGTTTGAATGCAACGGCACCATGAAAGAATACTTCAAGATTGGGCCACACCTCAAGGATGTTGTTTTTCTTTTCGAGTTCGAGAATACGTTGGAGTAACAAGACCGTCCAGGTAGGTACACCGGAAAGATGAGCCACATTTACTTTGGCGGTACCGCTCGCAATTTTGTCAATCTTCTCTTCCCAGTTTCCCATCAGGGCAACTTCCAAACTCGGTGTGCGGATAAACTCTGCCCACGGCGGCAGGTTTTGCATAATGACTGCGGAGACATCTCCATAATGCGATGACTCGGTAGGATCAAATTCATTTACTTGATAACTTCCTCCGATAGCAAGCCCCTTGCCGTCAAATATTTTCGTCTCAGGAAAATTATTGACATAAATGGAAAGCAGGTCCTTGCCGCCCTTGAAGTGACATTCCTCAATCGCTTCAGAAGAGACAGGAATAAACTTGCTACGCGCATTGGTAGTGCCACTGGATTTGGCAAACCATTTTATCTCACTTGGCCAAAGTATGTTTTGCTCGCCGCGCATGAGCCGGTCGATGTACGGAAAGATTTGCTCGTACGTGTGAACTGGCACTCGCTTTTTAAAATCTTCGTAATTGACGAGGTCTTCAAAAGAATAATGCTGACCGAATTCCGTATAGCGTGCGGTTGCCAACAATTTCTTTAATACTTCTTCCTGCACTTCATGAGGGTACTTCATGAAGAGCTCGATCTGGTGGATCCGCTTCTTCATTACCCAAGTAAGGATGGAGTTGATGAGTTGCATTTTCGAAATAGGATCAAAAATAGCAGAGACGGAGAGTAATCACCAAACTCAAAAAATGACAAACTGAAGAAAAAGGCACTTACTGTTGGATTTCTACATTGGCCCTTCGCAACCTAAAATTTTGTCCGAGATAGACTTTGCGTACAAGCGGATCGTCGGCCAGCTCTTGTGCTGTGCCGGCCTTGAAAAGTTTTCCTTCCACCATCAAATAGGCCCTGTCGGTGATGGCGAGGGTTTCGTCTACGTTGTGATCGCTGATGAGAATACCGATATTTTTCTTCTTCAACTTGGAAACGATGCCTTGGATTTCTTCTACGGCAATTGGATCAACACCAGCAAAAGGCTCATCCAGCAAGACGAAATTGGGATTGACGGCCAGCGCCCGGGCAATTTCTGTTCTTCGCCTTTCTCCACCGGAAAGTACCATCCCAAGGTTTTTTCGTACATGCTCAAGGCTGAATTCTTCCAGCAATGTTTCTACTTTTTCTTTCCGTTCCTTTTTAGTCATGTCGCGCATCTCTAGCGGAGCCATGATGTTTTCTTCCACGGTCAGTTTTCTGAATACCGATGCTTCCTGTGCCAAATAGCCGATACCGAGTTTTGCCCGTCTGTACATTGGCAAACTTGTAATATTCTCTTCGTCTAAGAAAATATTGCCTTCGTTGGGTTTGATAAGCCCCACAATCATATAGAAGCTTGTAGTTTTTCCGGCACCATTTGGGCCAAGAAGCCCGACGATCTCACCTTGCCCCACCTGCACAGAAACATTATTCACCACCGTGCGCTTCTTGTATTTTTTAACCAAATGTTCGGCACGTAAAATCATGTCAATCAAATTTGATGTCTTTCGCCCTCAATTGAATGGAAGTTATTCCATTATAAGTATTTTCTTCTATCGTAAAGGCCATTTTAAAATCATCGCCATAGGCCAACCTCTCGTAACGCTCAACCAAATCGAAACCGACAACCTGAAAAACACTGTCACTTCCCCTTTGTCCTACCAAAAACCGAACGTGCTTGTCTTTAAAGCTCGACAGTGAATTGGATACATACAAATTCCTTGCCTCAAATACGGGTCTTTGATTTTCGGGTCCAAAAGGGGCCATTTGTTTTAGTACAGCAATAAATTTACTTGTAATTGCGTCTAACGGAATTGCGACATCAATCTCTATTAAAGGTGTTTGCATTTCTTCCGTGATGGAAGCAGAGACAACTTCTTCAAACCTTTTTTGAAAAGCTACCACATTGCTGCGATCCAGAGTGAGACCGGCTGCATATTTGTGTCCGCCAAATTTTTCGAGCAGGTCACTACAGTCGTGCAACGCTTTATAAAGGTCAAAGTCTTTCACACTTCGTGCCGAGCCGGTGACTTTGTTGTTAGATTCGGTAAGTATAACTGTGGGCCTGTAATATTTTTCGACACAGCGGGCAGCGACAATCCCGATCACACCTTTGTGCCAATTGTTTTTAAATAGAACAGTAGATTTAGCTGATCGCAAGTTATCATCTCCTTCAATCATAGCTACAGCCTCTTCGGTAATGCTCAAATCAAACTCACGCCGCAGGTCATTTTTGATATTGATCTTTTCTGCGAGTGCGCTAGCTTCTTCTTCGGTTTTGGAAATCAACAACTCTACAGCACCTTTGGCGTGAGCTACACGCCCAGCGGCATTGATCCGAGGCCCTAATGTGAATACAACTCCTGAGATATCGAGGTCATTTTTTATGGCCGCAATTTCTTTCAGTGCGAGTAATCCGGGACTGGGGTTTTGATTTAATTTTTGCAAACCGAAAAAGGCGAGCGCCCGATTTTCGCCATCAACAGGTACAATGTCTGCAGCAATACTTACGGCTACGAGGTCAAGGTACTCGAAAATCTCCTGTTCGTTTCTATATTTTTTCGCGAAAGCCTGCAGGAGTTTAAATCCAAGGCCGCATCCGCTTAATTCTTTAAATGGATAATCACAGTCACTGCGCTTGGGATCAAGCACTGCAACTGCATTAGGAATTTCGCCGCCCGGAAGGTGGTGATCGCAAATGATAAAGTCTATTCCTTTTAGATTGGCCAGTGTGACCATGTCCGATGCTTTAATACCGAGATCTAAAGCAATGATTAAAGTAAATCCATTTTCAGCAGCCCAAACAACGCCAGCCTGCGACACACCGTATCCTTCCGCATATCGGTCGGGAATATAAAAATCACACGCCGGATAGAAACTCTTGAGATAGCTATAAACTACAGATACGGCCGTAGTACCATCAACATCATAATCGCCATAGATTAAAATTTTTTCACCACCGTCGATCGCACTTTTTAATCTTGTTACGGCTTTCTCCATATCTTTCATCAGGAATGGATCGTGGAGATGATCCAGCGAAGGCCTGAAAAAATTCTTAGCAGATTCAAAATCCGTGATACCACGCTGAAGCAGCACCGTGGTTAAGTACGAGTTGATATTCAGTTTTTTTCCAAAATCAGAAACTTCTTCAGTAGGTGGGATTACATTATACGTCCAGCGTTTTTCCATTCATTCTCTGCTTAAGTTGACGGTGCCGGTTTTCCCTTGAGCGGCGCGCTGGCCTTCATTGCCTCGCTGCCCGTTTTTTCCGTCACGCACAGGCCCGAGACCGGCTTGACCACCCATTCCTGCATCGCCACCCAGTCCTCCAAAGCCACCGTAATTTTTTACACTCAGTTTGTTACCCATAATCAGGTGCAGATCCGAACATTGCTTGCAATTTATATTGACAACTCCTCCACGACCACCATCGCCACCTGCCGCACCATTTCCTCCGACACCGCCATCGCCCGCCGGGCAAACGCGAGTACCCGATCCGCCATCACCACCACGTCCGCCATCACCACCATTGCCGCCGTCGCCACCATTAAGGTTGATAACCAGGGAGCCGCTTATTCTTAAGTTAGTAAGATAAAAAGATAAGTTGACTGCATCTTTTCCGTGCTCTCCCGGGAGCGCATCTTTTCCTGGCAGTCCGTTGCGACAAGGGGCTGATTGAGTTTGCCCGCTTTCACCATGCTTGCCGTGCAATCCGTTTCTACCATGACCAGTAATCGTACAGCCATTGCCAATATAGGCGAATTTGGCATGAATGAAATTATCCTTCTTCAAAGGATTGAGAATAATTGACGAAGAGTCACGCATGACAAGCGTATCCACCACCATTATATCAGTGGTCATAATTCGGTATTGCTCTTTTGGCTCCACAACTAATTTAGTGACGCGAATCTGTGCTTCGCTTAGTGAAACAAATAGTACAAGGAGGGAAATCAACGCTACGATTCTGAACATCCGGCAAAA
>JABDGP010000103.1:0-200 GCA_013285945.1 Bacteroidota bacterium
TTATAATCCGGGAGAAGAAATCAAAAGTTTTTTTTTAGAATCGAGTACCAGCCCTATTAATTTTCTGTTTATCCTGTTTCTGCTGGCGGTGTCTTCCTTTTTTATGAAGGAAATAATCGGACGAGAGACTTCAAAGTACTTTCAACTGAATGATGAGCTTCAGAAAAAGGTGATTGAGGCCAAAGCATTGAATATGGAGC
>JABDGP010000103.1:210-4844 GCA_013285945.1 Bacteroidota bacterium
ATATGGAGCTTGTGCAGCAGGGCAAAGCTTTGCAAAGTGCGCAAGACCACCTTGAAAATGAAGTGAAGCTGAGAGAAGCTACACTCGAAAAACAGCAAAATTCGATTGAGGCATTTATTAGAATCAATACGCAGGTATTGCAGGAACCGGTTTTGGAACTAAGCAAGGCTGTACAAGAGCTGCCAACGAGCGGACAACTCGAAACGATGATGCATATCTCGCAACAAGAGCTCAGCCAGGTATTGAAAGATATCACGCAAACTCTGGAAGAGAATCAGCATCTCGACCGGTCAAAGATCAGGCGATGAAAAAAGATATTGAAAAAGACATACTAAGACACGGACTGACCATCGGAGTTGTCTATCAGTTATATCAGAGTTTATCTGGTTTTGTGCCGGTAGTAATTCTTCCACTTGTGATTATTAATTTTTTAATTGCTGTGGTGCTGTTCTTTTTACTTTGGCTGATTCAGAAAAAGGAAAATCTGCAAGGCATTGTTTTTCTTGTTCATGTAATAGCTATGAGCGGATTCACCTACTTCTGGGTTAACTTCGGTGGCTTTGCAGGCACGGTGCCTAGTTTTCTTTGTGTCTACATCACGTTTATTGTAATCGTTTCAAGTGGTATCGTCCGGTGGATTACGCTGGTAACATTGGCGTGCGCGCTGTTTGTATATTTTCAGTTTCCACAATCGCTTGGAATGTCGTCCTACTACGAGCCGCACAAAATCAATTCCCTGCAAAAAACAATCGACTACATTGTGGTGGCTGGCATCATGATTTCGTTTGGTATTTTTTTGAAGACCAAACTTTTATATTACCGCGATAAGGTTGCACAACGACATTTGCAGTTGCAAAAAATTGCCCACACGCTGCATCTTCAAAATCAGGAACTCGCCTTGCGGCAAGAAGAAACACGGGCAATCAACGACAACCTCGAATCGATAGTGGAAGACCGCACTAAGGAATCTGAAAAAAGATATGAAGCGCTTTCCGAATACGCTTTTATCAATGCTCATTTACTCAGAGGTCCGCTTTGCCGGGTGATGGGATTGGTTAATCTGATGACCCGTGAGCCCGACCGTTATCCGCCTGATAAAATTGAAAAAGTAAAAACCCTTACGGGAAAAATTGACACACAAATCTCCGCTATTAATCAGGTTATCGGTTGAGAAATGATCCATTTTGGTAGTCGAATACATTTTTTAATCTTAGTATCTTTGAGGGATGATTTTTCTCTTTAGCATCGGTTTTCTGGAGGTCAGTTGGGTTGATTTGATCGACATCGGGTTGGTTGCTATTTTACTTTATCAGGTTTACAAACTTATTCGGGGGAAGTATTGCTGTAAATATATTTTTAGGCATCCTTTCTCTGTATCTGGTTTACCTGGTTGTGCGTGCCGCTCAAATGGAATTACTGGCGAGTATCCTTGGGCAATTCATGGGTGTAGGCGTGCTGGCCATGATTATCCTGTTCCAACCGGAGATTCGCAAATTTTTGTTGGTTATCGGTCGTAGTGCAGAGATCAACCGTGATAATATTTTCAAAACCTTTCAAAACTGGCGTCACGGCTTTCACGATGATTTTGATGTACACCAATTGATTGAAGCAGTCAAAGCAATGAAGGCAACACGTACCGGGGCGCTTATTGTTTTTTCTCGCGATATGGAGTTGAAATTTTATTGTGAAACTGGCGACCCGCTGGATGCAGAAGTGAATAAGCGATTGCTCATTTCTATTTTTAATAAACTCAGTCCGCTTCATGATGGGGCAGTTATCATTTATAAAGGACGAATTCAGGCCGCGCGCTGTGTCTTACCGGTAAGTGAAAAACGATCATTTGCCACCGCACTTTGGGTTGCGTCACCGGTCAGCTATTGGCATGAGCGAAACCACCGATACTTTAATCATGGCTATTTCGGAAGAGAGTGGCAGGCTGATTTTGGCACGCAGTGGTAAATTCATTCGTGGCCTGAAGCTGAAACAGGTAGAACAGAAGATATTACAGTATTTACATAATACCGAGCCTCAAAACTGGGAAGAAGTACCAATCGAGCCAGAGACTCAAGAGCCGGAAGAAGTGAAAGCGTAACTCAACGTAAGCTCCGATTACTAAAACAAACCGTACGAATTCTAAATGGCAAAGTATTTTTTGATTGCTAAAGAAATAGCTTGCTCCATGAAAAACTATTTCACACTCTCCTCAGTACTCATTTCATTTTTTGTCAAGGCACAAGAAATTGAAACGGTAATCCAACGTGGCCACGAGCTGGCAGTTGTAACAGTGGCGGCCAGCCGTGACAGCAATTATGTGGTTACCGGCAGCCGCGACAAGTCGGCAAAGTTGTGGGAACTGAGTACAGGTCGTGAAGTCCGAAGTTTTTTGGGTCATGATTTTTCGGTGACAACCCTTGACATCAGTCGTGATGGAAAGTATTTACTTACCGGCAGCAACGACGAAACGGTAAAACTTTGGGAGGTGGAGACAGGCAAAGAAGTCTTCTCAACCAATCCCGTGAAAGAACGAATCACGCACGTAGCCATAAGCCCTGATATGAAATTCTTTGTGACAGCCGCTTTACGCTACAACGTTCATGTCTATGATTTCAATAGTAAAAAGAAAGTTGTTGAGATTGAGGTTAATTCCGAGTCGAATCGCAACGGCGTGGACGTAGCCATCAGCCCCGACTCGAAATGGGTTGCGTTTGGTGAAGATAATCGTGCAGTGCAGGTTTACCGAAGCGGTGATTGGCAGAAAGCATACTCGTTTGAATATGGTTCGGGCTCATGTGGAGGCTGCTCTACATACGTGACTTTCTCGCCCGACAGCAAGAGCCTTTTTATGGTTTCGCATAATGGGTCTGCAAAAAAATATGATCTCGCTTCGGGAAAATTGGTAAAACAATATGCTGATGAAGTTGGCGATCCGTCTTCGATTGCTGTGAGTAGCGACAATAAAAAAATAGCGATGGCTACTAAGAAAGAAATTACAGTATGGGATAATGAGTCTGGAAAGGAATTGCTCAAATTCAATCCCGGAGTTGAGCAAGACATCAATAAGACTATCTTTTCTAATAATGGCATCTTTTTTTTTAACGAGCTTAAATCATATAGTCTTGAGCTTTCGCTTGGAATAAAAAAGAACTGATCATCTACCATGCTGCCATGACCTGCGTAATAAAAAATGAAAACATCTTCGGGACGTACTTGAGCCGAGATCTCATCCAGTTTCTTCAAAATATTTTCGCGCGAAGCCTCTGCATCATACAGCATGTGCAGCTGAATGTTTTTGAAGAGACCTTTGCCGTCTATCGCTTTGCCAAACGATTCAGCATCGGGCTTGGCATAGTTGAGTGTCATCTTTGGATTTTTATATTGGTTGATACCCACCGCCAGTATATGACACACCGAGCTTTTGTCAGAACTCTCAGAAAAAATCTCTGCTGATACAGGATCCGACTCTACTTTATCTCCATTGCTTGCAGAGGCCGTGAACGTGTTCGTGCCACCCACTAAGCTCACCACCTGCCTCGCAGTCTCAGACTGTCCCTTGCCTTTTGGAAATTTAAAATCCGTAATCGCTATTCGTTTACCATTATGAAACAATTTAAAATTCCCCACACCAGCACCAGCGTCCGTAACTTTTACAAATACCTCCACCTTGGCGGGATCAACTGATGGCAGGGTTGCAATTTTAATAATTGGCGGCGGTGATCCTTTTAATTTTTGATTAATGCCTTGCGGTTTATCTCCTCCACGGTTTTGAAAAATCTTTGGCAGTAAATCAGGGCGATAAAACTCTTCGAAGAATTGATCGGCGCTGTACGTTTTCATTCCATTTACAAAATGAATAAACTGTCGCGCTTCTTGTGTGCCATTGAAATACCCTTCCGGATTTTTGACCATCCACTCTTTTTCACCGAAATGGATATGTTCAAAAAACTCTTTTCCCGAATTCAAATCCCAAAACTTAGTGGCCCCATCCAGACTATGGCTGATAAGCATTTTATTGTCGGGACTGAAAAGTAAAGAGGTAATTTCTGCTTTGTGACCTTCAAAAGTTTTGATGGTCTTTGCCGAAGTTATATCCCACACACGGATTTGTCTGTCAGCACCTGCAGAAAAAATATTTTTCCCGTCCTGACTGAAAATCGCAACGTGCACAGCACCCCGGTGTCCCGAGAATTTTTGCTCCATTAATCCGGAGCCTATGTTCCACAATCGGATGCTTCCATCCCAACTCGCCGAAAGCAGTTTTTGGCCATCGGCAGTGAGGCGCATCGAAGAAATTACATCGCTGTGTCCTACAAAATCACGAACGGCAGTTTTGGTATCGAGCTCCCACATTTTTAATTCCTTGCCTTGACCTGTGAATACATACAAATCGTTTGGGCTCCACAAAAGATTAAAAGCAGAGTTGTTTTCAAAATCGAAATAGTTGACAGATTTTCCTGTAGCTAAGTCCCAAGTAATCAGACGAGCGTCCCAACTGGACGCGGCTACTTTTGTTTCATCGCTTTAATTGTGCGGATGGTGTCACCTTTTAATACGTCCCACAAAATAATTTTACCATCACCGCCACCGGTCACCAGTCGCTTGCCGTCTTTCGATAAATCATAACACAACACAGCTTT
>JABDGP010000104.1 GCA_013285945.1 Bacteroidota bacterium
ATATTTATTTGGTCTATGATCAGATCCTTGCAAAGAACAGCACCAATCCCGCGGGGCAATACAAAAAGCATTTACGATGGCATTTTTTGGAAAGCCCAACGATAAACGGGAACAACATTACTGCTACAAAGGATAACTCTAAATTGTTTATTCACACAGTGCTACCGGTTTCGGTAGCAATTGGAGCAGTGAATGAAAGTAATAATCCTGACAATACTTTCGGCTCTGCATACAATTATCAATTTAACACATACACATGGCGAGCTGAGGTAAGTGTCCCAACCAACCCGCTGAAGCAAGATTTCCTAACTGTAATACAACCGGGTGGACTGACGGCGACGGAAAATTATCGTTCTGCTCTTCGTGGGTGGGTTCATCATAGCCAATAGAAGTTTGCCCGCCTTTGGTTGCCGGATAATCCTGATACTGTACATCGTAATCGTTAAAGTCATCAATGTATAAAGTATTGCTGTAGCTGCATGCATCAGCGTAATTGGTAGGTCCTTCTATACCATTCTTTCCGAAAGCACCCACGTTACCCATTTCGTTGGCCCCAATCAATAAATGATCGTCACCATCATGCGCATCCCCTCTTATTATTTTAAAATGTCCAGCGTTATTATGTTTATGATCGTCGTAGGCCTGAACTCCTAAATTCAGTGTACACCAAGAAGATGTTGCACTCCAGTCTTTACGCATATAAAACTTATGCAGACCGGTATTAACAGGTACAGAAGTAAAAACATTAGAGGAAGGAATGGGATAATACGGAGGATAATTAAACGCTGTAGCGGCACGTGTTTTTTCATAAAGCATGGCCTCCCAATTTTTTGCAGGGTATCCAATATTAAAGTCGGTTAAAGCAACCGGTTGTATCCAGTTTGAATAGAAATACTGAGCATAAGGACCGGCTGCTCTACCTTCAGAAACTGCGGCTAATCGAAGTGCTAACGAATAGTCTTCTACGGAGCCCACGAATGAACCGTTATCGTTGCTATTGTCAATCTGAAAACGGTTTGGTGTGTTAGCGTGGACCAGCGCCTCAGAAGCCTTGTCAAAATAAGATCTAAGGCTATCAGCTATAATCTCTGTCGTAGCACTTTTCACTAAAAAGCAATAGTCAATCAGGTAGTTATTCGTTGCTCCTCCATACGCCCAGCCCTGAACTGGTATTCCATCAATTTGTGGAGCAGCTACATATTTAGACGGACCCAAATACGATTGAGTGGCGGTAGTAGGAAGACCCTCGGTATAGCTTTGTTTAAAATAATTATGTGCCAAATCACTTGCCTTAAGAGAACTGCTTTGTGTGCCCAAAACACGCTGCCTTGAGAAGTCAATCATTTGCTGAGCATATTGACTGTCGCCCATTAGCGCGTAGCCCATATACGCGGAACATATTACTTGACCGAAATAATAATTCCCGGTAGGGTGGTCTTGAATTTGATAAACGTTATTGGAAGGGTTTCGCATGAAATTGAACCAATCCTCCATGATATGAAGAAGAGAGGCTTTACGAGCAGTTCCTAACTCATCATAACACCAATCATAAATAACGCTAACTGTTTTTCCCAAATGTCGTGTTGCATAGGTACTGTTAAACTGAAAAATATTTATACCTCCGTTGGAAGAAGAGGGTGGATACTGTGCATATGCACGAATAATTTCATCAGCTAAGTCTATTAGCTTATTAGAGTAAGTTGTAGGGTTGCCGTTAGGATCACTAGAATTTGCCTTTGTCATCTGATGAGCCATTCCCAACGACAAGGTTGCATCTTCCCAACTGCTTCCACAATACGAATAAAAAATCTGACCAGCAGTCCCAAAAACATTAGCAGTATTCGGATCCCAGGATATTACAGTTGATGTCGCATATTTATCGGCTTCAGCCTTAAGCGCCAACCATTCCTTTTGGCCGTTTGCTTTCTTTGAAAGTAGAGCAGTCTTGGTGTTGACATCTAAAAAAATTCGCGGCCGAATAGAGATAACTGGCTGTTGCCCGAATAATAAAACGATGGAAATAAAATTGAGTAGGAGAATAAAATTAATTCGAAGAGCGGTGTTCATATCTAACTTGATAATTTGGATAATTGAGGTTTAGTAAAGGATTTAGGTATATGATGCCAGTTGCACGACTTTGTAACTGAGTTTTCTAATTTTCTGCTGACTTCGGTTCACTTGAGTTGAACCCTGCACACATACAAGGTGAAAGGAACGAGGTGGTTTTATTCATGAGTGTAAAGCTGACAATAAAGGGATGCCTGTGGGCGAAGAATTACTCCAACCAAACCTCTAATTAGTGAACACCGCCAAATGATTATTATACCAATCAATGCCATGGAATTGATTGGTATTCTTGTTTGTATAGCTGAGAGAAAATACGTCACTAAATTCTCTTATTAATAATCTGAACATCTCAATCAGTAACTAACCACCATCATCCGGTAATTCTATTCCTTAATAATAAGACTAAACACTTCTTTTGATACAGAATTTAGTTTCTGCATGTGGTTGTGCATCATTTAAAAAAATTTACAAAATGAATATTCAGGCCTTAAAAAAAATCAAAAATCAGTTGGTTCCAGCTCTAATTTTATCTTGCGCGGCATGTCATCACGACTCAATTCAAACTCCTTCGCAAAGTCAAATTGTTATTGATACCAGTCTCGGTCGTCAGACCATTAGTTTTTTAGTTGATGACAAAAAAATTCCGGCTATACTTTATTTACCACAGAACATTACATACCCAATCCCTGCAATGGTAATTCTACATGGGTCGGGAGGTCTTTGGAAAAATGACGTGGTTGGTGGTGACCTTACGCCTCATTTCGATGTGTGGGCAGATAGTCTTGCAAAAATTGGAATAGCTTCGATTTTCGTTGATAGTTACTCGCCAAGAGGGATTGTTGAATTTCACGAAGTTCCTCCGCCCGACAATGCGGTAGTATCAGCTGAATATGTCAGACCAAAAGATGCTTATGCAGCAATGCAAGTGCTAAAGAAAATCTCTGATAAAAATCAAAAATCTCTGATCATACCTAATAAGATCGGACTTATGGGGTTTTCGCACGGTGGAACAACTACAATATCATCATTAGCGGATGCCAATAAAATGACAACCCATACGAACTGGACAGAGCTGAATAACGGAGTCTCATACTCCTGTCCTTCTCCGGTAAATCATTCAAAATTTGGAGATTTTTCTTTTGGTATAGCATATTACCCAGGCACTGCGATGTACCATTATTATGGCAATATTGAAGATGAAACTTGTATCTATATAAACTATGCCCCTTTATTAATATTGGCTGGCGGGCTTGATCCGCTTTATACGAACGGGGAACCGGATTTCTTAGTCCGTCAGACAAGGGCAAATGGAGCAAGCTCAAATTCAAATAACGAAATTGAACTTCAGGCTTTTCCAAATGCAGCGCATAGCTTTGACGAAGCTCTTAGCGGGTCTGGCTTTGATGCTTGTCTTTCAGCGAGAAAAATTGCGATTAAATACATTAAGAAAAAGTTTGGTATTTAATACAAGACCATGAGCTGAAACATTTTCTTCAAAGGAATTAATTAATAATCAAATCGATGTATATAATAATTAAATCCTGGCTAATAATAGATTGTAAAAATCAGTTTTCTTCTCTTATATACTTTGTGTCCGAAAAGGCGGATCCCGAAAAGCCTTGCATAAATGTTAAGAGTAGGGGAAAAATTTAAATAACTAAAAAATATGATTAGGAAGACGACAAAAGCCATTCTTATGCTGGTGGTCCTGTTCACATCATCTTGTCAAAGGGACGAATTGTCTACAAGTGGGAAAACAATTTTCGCGGACGCAAAAGCACCCGGGCTAACTTCAGCATCAATTATTAGTGATCCATCATGTCAAGATGGAGTATATTGGGGCAGTAATGTTACTTTCAACAGTTCGCAAATTCGTTCGTTCATTTCTATAAAAAATTCAACTCCTCAGGAAGTAGGTTACCAAATTCCAAATACTGCATTTCAAGGTTTGCCCAATGCAAATGCTGCTGAAAATCAAACTATCCTGATACCTCTTCCAAGTGTTGCTTGCCAGCCTCTATTGTTCGACCACTTAACATTTAATTGGGATCCCATGGGGCATGATCCGCAAGGAGTCTATTCAGTACCGCATTTTGATTTCCACATGTACACAATCTCTGTTGCCCGAAGATTGGCAATTAATATCAATGATAATTTCATATTGGTTCCTCCAGATCCTGGTTATATGCCTTCCGGGTATTACGGACCAATCGGACCCCTGTCTGCTTTAGGTAGTCATTGGGTAGATACTACAGCTCCCGAATTTAATGGAGGCACATTCACGAAGACATTTGTTTATGGATCATACAACGGCGAGGTGATCTTTGAAGAGCCAATGGTGACTCTCGAATACTTAGGCAGTTCAATTCTTGCTGATGTAGTGCCAATAAGACAACCGGCTCAATATCAAAGAAACGGTTACTATCCAACTGATTACCGAATAATTAAAGATTCAAAGTATACAACAGTTTCCCTTACCGGCTTTATTTATCGCACTGCATCACTTCCTACATATTAAACTTATTAAAGAGACTGTCTCAATAAACCGAGCAGTCTCTTTAATTATTTCGCACTATGTCGAATCTCCTTGCTCCACGCCATTCGTCTCAAGCCAGTAACCAAAGCTTCATCATTTTTTTATAAAAATCGTCCACATAATTTGAATTAAATTGTGATACCAC
>JABDGP010000105.1 GCA_013285945.1 Bacteroidota bacterium
AAGGGCGGGAAGATTACAGAGCACCAGAGGTGATCAATAATATGGGTCTTGTCTTTACCCGGCTCGGCAAGAATTCTGTCGCGATGGAGTATTATTATAGAGCGCTAGAAGCAGCAAAAAAAAGTTACAATCGAAGAGCACAGGCATTGGCGCTTTCAAATATCGGTGACCATTTTTTGGCTGACAAAAAATATCCGGAGGCTGAGGAAATTTTAAAACAGTCGCTGGTGCTCGCGATGGAAATGGGCGATGCTAAGATTCGCGGAGCAGATTATATGACACTTGGTCAACTCAAGAATGAAACGGGGAAGTATGATGAAGCTCATGACTATATCTCCAGGTTTTATGAATTGAAGGACAGCACCGAAAATATTGAGAGATTAAAAAAAGTTGCTGAACTGGAAATCCGCTATGAAACGGAAAAGAAAGAACATGCCATCCAATTGCTGGAACGCGACAATAAAATTCGAATACTTTGGGCTAACATCCTGATTACTTTTCTCATACTCGGTGCCATCCTCTCGGTGACAGTCTTTTACCTTCAACAAAATCGGGAACGAAGGAATCGCCTGATCCTTAATCTCGAAATAGACCAATTGACTACACAGAATAAGGAGCTTTCGGAGAGATACAAAGATGTATTGGCAAGCGGGAATGCTAAAACGATCGAGTCCGTTGACCAGCGGTTGTTAAAAAAAGCGATTGAGGTGGTGGAGGGTAATCTGAGCGATCCGCTATTTGGTGTGGAAGAGATGGCCAAAGAACTGGGAATGAGCCGCACCAATATGCATCGCAGGATAAAGGCAATTACAGGATTTCCTCCAAGCGAACTGATTCGGAATATTCGTTTAAGGAAGGCAGCCACTCTTCTTCTTAATAAGGCAGACTCTGTGTCACAAATAAGTTTTACAGTTGGCTTTGAAGATCATTCTTACTTCTCCAAATCCTTCAAAAAACAATTTGGAGTTTCCCCTTCAGAATATTTGCAATCAAAGGAACAGCAAAATTAGGATCAGGCATAGGGTATCAGTGAGCCGGACTCCAAGCGCCTCCATGGCAGCAAGTGTTCCTTAGTTACTACAGCTCGTTTACATTCATGAAACAGAAATACCCACGCTGGTTCATTTAGTAAGTCCACTGTTGATCAAAGTGGCCTTACGGTAACTGATAACAGCTAGTCAAAGAGCGGTAGTCTCGCAGTGTGCTAAATTAGGCTCATAGAATCAATTGGTAATTAATTGCCAAAGAGTAGTAGTCTCGTACTAAATGTCAACTTCGTTTCCGGATTCACGTAGGAAAGACCATGACATTTATTTACTCTTTTTATTGAATTGAAACTTTCCGCCAGAACCAAATTCCGGTTTAATGTCGGGATTGTTAATTACAACATTTGCCAAATCGTAATGAGTCGTAAGGAGACCGCCGTATGAGAGAATTTGATGATTTTGAAAAGGACGCTATTTGCAAATTGAAAAGCTGTAAAGAAAGGGGAGGCAACGTCACTTACTTATCGCTGCTTGATGGTCTTTTTAAAGACCGCTGGATTGAAATAAGAAAAAGCACGAAGGAGGTACGAATTTATTTTGATGCTAAAAGGATTGCCTATTACGACAATTCAATGAATGCCTGGATTCCAAAGCGAGAATTGATGCCAGAGGCAGATCGGACGACTGACGTGATGATTAAAATGATTTTTTTGCTCGAGTACCTCGAGAAAAACGGGCTCGTATTCATGTACGACTTTACCCACACTGACAATGACATCGAATCGTTTCCAACGCTGGAAGTTTCATCTCAGCCCCCCATTCAACAGCAGATCACTGAAAAAAAAGTGGCTGACTTGCTCATTAGCTTTTTTCATAAGGAAGTTGTGGTAAGCCAAAGTATTATAACACTGGTTGCCAATAACTTTTTGACTCCTGAGGAGATTCAGCATAAAGAAACAATTGACTATGCCAACAAAAGCTTGTTGACAGGGGAAAGAAGCATCATCGTTGCCAACCGAGCGATCGTGGTGAGTGTTGCGCTGGGGATAATCAGTGTTTTACTTTCGCTGTACTCAATAGTACTCAATATCAGACAGATGGATCAACTCGAAAAAAACATAGAGCATATTGACCAAAGGAAATCAATGCTGAAAATCATGCCGGACTCAATGGTTGTCAAACCTGTCACTGATGGGGAAGCAGCAAAATTATTGTGGTGACCCGTTCAATCGGAAAACGTCATCAGTATCAATAAGAGTTTGCTCAGCCTCTGATTTTCTGGCTGGAAACTTTGTTCCATGACTGGGTATAGTCACGTGAAAAGTGGTGCCGACATTTAGTCTGCTTTCAAAGGAAATTTGACCCATCAGTCGATCCACCATTGATTTAACAATATACAAACCAAGACCAGTGCCAGTCGATAGCGTGGTGGCCCGGAAGAACATATCATAAATTTTGTCAGCGTAAGTTTGATCGATACCGATGCCGTTGTCCATGATGACTATGGAAGCGCCTGCCGAATCGGCCTGAACATTAATACCGATATAATGTTTTTGAATAGCTGGATTGGAATACTTAAAAGCATTTGATAGTAGGTTTGTAAGGATAGCCCGAATGCGCACAGGATCGCTCTTAAATAAAGCATCTTGTCGTATATCAACTTGAATATCAAATTCATCGCCCGGGTGTCTCAGCGACTTCAATAACAGGTTCACTTCAGCTTCAAAATCAAATTGCTCGTATTTTGTTTCCCCTTTGTTGTTGTATGAAATGGATATCAGGTCTTTTAATAAGGAATCCATGTGATTCACTCTGCCTTGAATCATCTGAAAATAGGAGCGGGTAACCGGAGTTGCAGTTTCATTCAGCCCGAGGTTAACAAGCCCCTGGATGGAAGACAGAGGTGCCCGCAAGTCATGCGAAGCGTGATAAGTAAAATTATCCAACTCGGCATTTACGCGCTGAAGCTCATGCAGTTGACGCTGTTGCTCTGAAATATTTGCTTTAAGGCTTTCGCGCATTCCAAGTAGCGAAATGCCCAGGATATCCTGGTTGCTAAGAGGGGTGAAGCTTGTTGTGAAGTTCCCGTTTCCAATATTGTTGGCAAACTCCTGATAGTTTCTGGTTCCTGTCACCAGGTTGTTTAACGCCTGCGCCATTTCATTCAGTTCATCTACCTTAAATCGCATCCACGCTTTAGGCACTTCACCATGGCCCATCCTTGTAATAATTGACTTCATTTCCCGAATGGGTACTACGAGAGTTCTATACAACCTTTTATTAATACGAAGGGCTGCAAACATTGCTGCACCGACGATAAGAAAAAAACTCAGATAAAGTTTGATTAACATTATAGAGTGGGCCTCATTAATTGCAGCATTGGTCTTCTCTAAGCCAACAGCCTTGTCAAAATTATCGCTCGATGTAAACAGATGGCTTTGCAAGCCTCTTCCTGTATATATTCCCAATGCCCGGTCAACTTCAACTAATTGTATAAATACAGTTTCATAGTTGAACAGGATGGCCGATACTTTAGCTACTTCACCATCCTTCACGTGTTTTTCCAAGACCATCGTAAAATCATAGACTTCATTTGAAATGTTGCTGCTGAGGTTTTCATCGCCTGTAAGTAAATAATTCTTGACAAAGAGTTGAAGATTAAGCACAGCAGCCTTGTCAGCTCCGAAATCATACAGCAAGAGCTCATTAATAGACTTCTCAAATTCTCCGATTAACCCATACTTACCATATCCCCTTTCCTTTATTTTATCCACCATGCGAAGAAAGGCTTCATTATAAGATTCGGTACTGATTTTGAGGTTTACAAGTTCGGCCTGATCAATAATGTTCAGGCGCGTACTTCTCAATTGGATCTCGTCAATATTTTCTTTCAGCTTTGTTAAAGACTGTATATACCGATCTAGAAAAACGCTTTTGCCCGAAGCAAAGAACTGCTCATTGGTCTTCTCCCGAAGTATAAACTCGTTTGAAGCACTTTTCACTTGCATTTGATTCTCTCTTAGGCGGAAAGAAATTTCTTTCAGGGAATTGATAACCAGCATCTGCCTTGTCCATGTGTAAGCAAGCACTTCCAGAGAAATGATGAGGATAGTCAAGGCCAGGAATGCAAGTACAATTTGAGAGCGAACTGATTTGCTCTTCAGAAACGATCGATAGGATAAGAGTGATTTGCGGCCCAATGGTGATTCAATTAGTCATTGAGAAGTAGCACTTAATGCAAGCCTCCCTTTTCGAGGGTTCTTTGCTTTTTGTCGGGTTCAATAAAGAATCGTTTTGCCGGGCTCACTGTTTTCATAGAGGAAAAATTGGAAGCAACAGTTTCGGCCACCTTTTCAACAAACAAGCGCTGGTACTCGGGAATCGGAGCGAGGCTGGCTACTTCAATTGCACCGATCACGATCTCATTGTGTTTGAGGGGTGTTATAAGTAACGCGACTGGCCGGCTCTGACCAAGACCCGATGTTATCCTTACATAATAATCTTTAGGAACTGGTAAAAGATAGGTGCTTTCCTTCGCAGCAATTGCCTGTCCCAGCAATCCCTGGCCAATCTCAATGCGCTTAGTGGAAATTTTTTCCTGTTCAAAACCATAAGCTGCAGCCAGTTCAATGAAGACATCATCTTCCGTAT
>JABDGP010000106.1:0-748 GCA_013285945.1 Bacteroidota bacterium
TTGAGGATAAACTTTGTCCTTTTTTCCATTTCACGGTTGTCGGTGAACGCACGACCTGCGATTAATTTTATTCCCATCATTTCAAGATAGCCTGCGTCTACAAAGTTGCGTTCGGTAGCTATACTTGTTTCCATGTTGCCACCATCAGGAAAAAGCAAAAGGTCGTTCCAGATAGTAGAACCCGGCACACAACTCGTTCCAGAAATAGCATTTACTTTTCCGCTGTTCTGTATTTCTTTTTTCAGCACCTCATATTGATTGTGTGCTTCGAAAGTGCGAAGCGGAACTACAATCTTGGTTTCGTAATCAAAACCTAAATTCTTCTGCCTGATAAAATTAAGTTGGTTAGAAATAACAAAAACACCGCACATTAAAACAATAGCAACGATAAACTGAAATACAACCAGAGCCTGACGAACCTTAGTAGAGTTACCTGTTTTTATTTTGCCTTTAAGCACAACGGCAGGCTGATATGATGATAAGTAAAACGCCGGATAACTGCCCGCTACCAAACCGGTAACTACCGTTATACCAATAAGTGCAATTATGAAATAGGGAATGTTTTCCTGGTTCAGCGAAATGTCCCTGCCTGTCACCATATTGAAATAGGGCGATAACAAGTAGGCTATCAGAATACTAATCGCAATAGAGAAAATCACAATTACCATAGCCTCACCTAAAATCTGGCCTATAAGCGAAGAGCGGTTAGCGCCCATTGTTTTACGAATCCCAATCTCTGTAGCACGTT
>JABDGP010000106.1:758-4480 GCA_013285945.1 Bacteroidota bacterium
CTGAGCAGTTGATAAGTTAATAAAATGGACACAGGCAATTAGCAGAATGAATATTGCAATAGAGACTACCACATACAAATAGGTGAGTCGAGGACTTTGACCAACATCGGACTTGAGGTATATATCTTTAACTGGCTCAAGAGAAAGTGTCTTGTGCAGACCGAGCGCCTTAAGATCGTCTGCTCCATGCTTCATCAAGACGTCATTCATTTTCTTCTCCACTTCCCTTTTGTTATGACCTTGCACTAGTCTTAAATATGACGGAATCGCATTGTGACCTGCCCAATGCTTCTCGCCTTCTGTACGTACATACTCGCCCCACCCACCACTTGTCACGGAAGTAAAAAAATTCGCGTTGATATGACTATTGTGCCTTTTACGAAAAACCCCTGTTACCTTATATTCTTGAATTTGCCCCGTCGCAGTATTCAATAGCACTGTACCACCCTGGCTCATAGAAATAGTTTGATTAAGGGCCGGGCTGTCACCAAAAAGTTTCTTGGCAAGGTTCTCCGACAGCACGATAGAGTTAGCCTGAACTAATGCTTCTTTGGGATTGCCTTCCTTTAGTTCATAAGAGAACATGTCAAATAATGTGGAATCGACAACGAAACCATTTGGTTCATAGAAAATATCTTCTCCATGCCGGATAATACTAAATGAAACACCCGGAGGATCGTAGACGCGCACGTAGTTTTCCACTTCAGGTATATCAGTTTTCAAAGCATAAGCAATGGGCGGCGAGGTAGTGCTTAATTTTTCGTAACCAACATCAGTACGCAAATGAGTCACAATTCGATAAAGGTCATCCAGCCGGGCATGGTGCTTATCATAACTTATTTCGTGCTGCGTAAACAGTGCCAGTAACAGGCAGCAGGCAACACCAACTGAAAGGCCAAGAATGTTGATCAGGGTAAATGCCTTGTTGCGCAACATCGTGCGCAAAGCTATTTTCAGGTAGTTCGAAATCATAAAATGAAGTTATCCTTAAGATCTGAAATATCGCCGGGGTATATTATGAACGGAAAATAAGTTTGGCTAACAGCCGGCGGCATTAAACGAGATCACGCCAAAGCCGCGGCAATCTTGTATTAAGTTGTAATAGCGAAGTAAGCCCTATTTAAAATACTTCGTCAACAGATTCCAATAGTTAGTTTGCCAACCTTCAGCAAGATGTTCTTTCAAATCTTCAGGAAATGCAGTGTGATCAAACACTAATTTCGTTCCTTCTCCTTGAGGTTTAAATTCGAATCTAGCAATTGAATAAATGCCCGCAGGCCAATCCACCACTCGCCAGGCTTGAACTATTCTTTGGTTAGGCACAAGTTCAACATTTTGACCTACAATGTGCTTGTCAAACAATGAAAAGGGGCCTCCCACAGATTGACTAATTTCAGCGGCTCTTCCTGAGAAGGAACTGAACTGCTTTGAATCTAATAATGCTTCATATAGTCTTTGAGGACTCACCTTGAAATCAATCTCCTGATGTATTGTGATTGATTTAGGCGTTGCATTTTCCTGTGCAAGAACAGCCGAATGTGAAAAGGCAATAGCAACTATCACGAGCCCAATCGTATTGAAATGATGGACCGTAGACCGACCCTCATTGTGCCTGCCGAAGATTATATTTTTCATCTTTATAATTTTTTGGTTATTAAATATAACTCATCATTTCCATACCATTCTTGCATAGTCATCAATTTTGGTGGCCGACCATAGAAGAGGTCTCAAAAAGAAAGCAGACCGCAAGTAAAAAAGGACAATGCCCGCATATATTTTTTTACTACTTTGAAATCTCAATTCATGAACCTACTCGGATAAATAAACCCAGCTATGCGTTTAACATTGCTTGTCACCGCTTTCTTGATGTGCCCATTCGTTGCATCGGCACAAACCAGATCAAAAGCACCTTCAACCGATCCTGAGCTTGCAACCATGGTCAAAGAAATTTCGGCTGACAGTATAAAGAGTCATATTCAAAAAATGGTAAGCTTTGGCACAAGACATGCACTTAGCGATACCGTCAGTACAACTAAAGGTATAGGTGCTGCCAGGCGCTGGGTTGCATCAAAATTTGTGCAGTTCCGAAAACAATCGGGAGCGAACATGACCGTAGAACTTGATCCTTTCGAGATCACGCCTGGTCGCAATGCACGCGTACCCCGTCGAGTGACTATGAAGAATGTACTTGGAACCCTGAAAGGCACCGATTCTTATGATGATCGCGTACTATTGATCAGTGGGCATCTGGATTCACGAGCCAGTGATGTGATGGACAGCGTGATCACAGCACCAGGCGCTAACGATGATGCCTCTGGTGTAGCTGTTGTACTGGAGCTGGCAAGAATTATGTCGAAGCATAAATTTCCTTGCACTATCATCTTCATGGCAGTGCAGGGAGAAGAACAAGGTCTGCTCGGCGCGAGGCACATGGCCGAAAAGCTAAAAACCAGTAAGGTGAATCTTATCGCTATGCTGAACAATGACATCGTTGGCAATTCAATTGCAAGTGAGACAGGTGATAAAAATGACAAGACGGTACGGATCTTTAGCGAGATGATACCGGCAGCAGAAAGCGATGACGACAAAAAAATCAGAGAGTCATTGAAATCAGAAAACGATAGCCGCTCGAGGCAATTGGTCCGCTACGTCAAGGAAGTTGGTGAACCCTATACAAAGGGATTTACGGTTACAATGAACATGCGGCCCGATCGGTTTCTTCGTGGTGGAGATCATACACCCTTTCTGCAAAATGGTTTCGCTGCCGTGCGTTTTACAGAGTACAACGAAAATTTCAATCAACAACATCAAACTTTAAGAACAGAGAATGGAAAGGAATATGGCGACCTACCCAAATTTGTGGACTACTCTTATGTTGCCAACGTAGCAAAACTCAATCTTGTGACATTAGCATCATTGGCCAAAGCACCCAACAGTCCTCAGAATGTAAAGATGAAAGTGAACCTGGACAACATGACTTACCTCACTTGGGAAGCGCCCAAGACCGGGCCAAAGCCTAAAGGTTATAATATCCTGCTTCGCGAGACCTATCAACCTTTCTGGGGGAAAAAAATATTCGTTACCGATTTGAAAGCAGAACTCCCCTACTCTAAAGACAACTTCTTTTTTGCAGTACAATCCGTCGGTGAAAAAGAATTTCTGAGTCAGGCCGTGATGCCAGTTCCTGCCCGATGATAATGTATATAATCTAATGAAGTAAAGACACTATGTAAATTGGACACTGCAAAGCAACTCAACCGTAGTTTCTAGTCCGCTCTCATTATTGATTCCGTTACCAACATCAATCGTATTCGCTCTTATTTCAGAAGATTGAGAAGTTTCAATAGCCATTATTAATTTCTCTGCAGTTAATTTCTTAAACGGGATGTGAATTCCAATTTTCTTTTTCGAAACGATTTTTCCAAGGAAGGGCTGATCATAAAGAATGGAAAGGATAATTAATGGAAGCCTGGCCTTCATACATGCAGCTAAGGTTCCTATGCCTCCATGAATGATTGCGGCCTTGCACCTCGGAAAAAGCCAATCGTGATTGATCGATTTAACAACAAACAAATTGGGGTGATCTGGCAATTCAGCTAATCTTGACCATCCATGACAAAAGATAAATCGATGTTGGGTCTGAGTGAGCATCTGCTTTATGACCGAGCCAAATAATTCGGGATCAGGCACAGGTATACTTCCAAAGCCAATATAGACAGGCC
>JABDGP010000107.1 GCA_013285945.1 Bacteroidota bacterium
TTCCAAGCAACGAGAGTATTCCCAGTGAAAATGCAATGTCGGTAGCCATCGGTATGCCGTAGCCGCTTTGTGAAAGCATTCCGCGATTGAAGAAAAAATGAATACCGGCAGGTACCACCATTCCACCCACAGCAGCCAGCACCGGCAGCAATGACTTTTTAAAATCCTTGAGTTCACCAACATATATTTCGCGCTCAATCTCCAAACCTACCTGCAGAAAGAAAATTGCCATTAGTCCGTCATTAATCCAAAATTCTATAGGTTTCGAGGATGCGGAAATATGCCAAAAGTGTTGATAAGAACTGCCGAATGATGTGTTTGCCACAACCATGGAAGCGGCGGCACAGAATAGTAACACCATGCCACTGGACTTCTCGCTGTTAAGAAAGTCGTTGAAGAATTTCGGAAGCTTCATTTATTTATAGCATTGAACTTAAAGATAAAATATTCCTTTTGGTATTCGCCTTCGACCTTCCTATTTTTAAACAATCAAAAATTTCCTTCGTGTGAGAACCCTAATTATAGCTGCGCTTTTCTTTCTTCTTGTTGCCGAAAGTGGCGCCCAGCAAAAGACTTACGACACGCTGCCCAACCTTCCTGATCATTATAAGAAGCGTTACGAGCTTTTCAAGAAAGAGCCTATTGTAAAAGGGCAAGTGATCATGCTCGGCAACAGTATTACTGAAGGCGGCTTATGGAAAAAGTTATTGCGGGATTCCGGCGTGATCAACCGCGGAATCTCGGGTGATGTGACCTTTGGAATTCTCAACAGGATTAAAGACATTACGGATCGTCAGCCATCCAAAATATTCATCCTAATCGGGATCAACGATATCTCGCGTAATACGCCAGATGAGGTGATTCTCGAAAACATATTTACGATCATGGGCAAGATCAGAGGTCGCTCTCCAAAGACGAAAATCTATCTCCAAAGCATTTTGCCGATTAACGAATCGTTTAAGAATCTGAACCCAAATTACAAGGGCAAAAGCGATCACATTACGAAGATCAACGGGCAGCTTCAAAAGTACGCGACCAAGCAAAAGTATACTTATGTAGATTTGTACTCTAATTTTCTTGATAAAGACGGAACCCTTGATGCAAAGTATACCTACGATGGCTTGCACCTCAACGGCACAGGCTATGCTCAATGGGTAGAAGTTTTGAAGAGAGAAAAGTATTTGTGAGAATTGTCAGTTACTATTAATCGTTAAAATGAAAATCTCTCTCCTTGCTGTATTTAGTTTTTTTTTCTTATGCTCTTTTGCTCAATTCAAAAATATCAAGCTCGCCGAGCAAACTGATGATGCGTATCCGCCGGTGGAACCTTCCATAGCCATCAACAAGAAGAATCCAAAGAACATTGTGGTAGGTATGGCACTCAACCGTGTGGTAACAACCACCGATGGTGGTGAAACATGGAATGAAACCAAACTCACCTCGCCACTTGGGGTGTATGGCGACCCGGCCGTAATTGCTAATTATAAAGGAGAGGTTTTCTATTTTCATTTGGCGGACCCCAGCGGCAAGGGCCGCAGCGATGATGCCTGGCTTGACAGAATCGTTTGTCAAATATCCATTAATGAGGGCGCACTCTGGAGTGAGGGTGCTTCCATCGGCAACAACCCTCCTGCAGATCAGGACAAAGCATGGCCAGCCGTACATCCAAAGAAGAATTTTATCTGCACAACATGGACGCAGTTTGATAAATATGGAAGCGATAGTCCGAGTTGCCAATCCAACATCATGTTCAGTAAATCAGGAAGTGGCAACCGCTGGTCTAAACCGGTTCAGATCAATCAGAATCCTGGTGATTGCATCGATGACGACAACACTGCCATGGGTGCGGTTCCTGCTGTCAGTTCAGAAGGGAAAATTTTCGTTGCCTGGGCCAATCAGGGCAACATCTATTTTGACAGGTCGTATGACGAAGGTACCAATTGGCTGGCAAGCGACTTACTTATTGCCAAACAAGAGGGCGGTTGGTCAATGTCTGTTCCTGGTCTTGAGCGATGCAATGGATTACCAGTGCTGGCGGTCAACAATACTTTTACACGATACCGCGGATTATTATACGTGGTTTGGGCCGATCAAAGAAACGGGACTGACGACACCGATATCTGGCTTATCCGCTCCAGCAATCGGGGTGATTCCTGGACAAAACCGGTACGAGTAAACAAAGATGAACCAGGCACTCATCAATTCATGCCGTGGATTGCCATAGACGAAACTACGGGGCATGTTTTTATCGTCTATTACGATCGAAGAAATTATGAAGATCTCCAAACTGATGTTTATCTGGCTTATTCCTCTGATGGAGGTGATAGCTTTACTGATGCCAAAATCAGTGAGAGCCCATTTATACCAGACTCAAAGAAGTTCTTTGGCGACTATACTAATATTTCTGCGCATGGTGGAATCATCACACCTGTCTGGACGCGTATGGATAAGGGGCGTACCAGCGTATGGACCACTGTGATTAAAGATGTTGACTTAATTAAGAATGATCCGATACGCGACAAGGCGTTGCAAAAGCCGAAATAAAGTCGCATCGTGCAAGTGTTAATAACAGCTACTGAAATTCGAAAGTGAATATGTAAATTTGATGTAAAGACTCATCAGTGCATCCTTCGCGCCTAGCCGTAAAAATAATTTTCTTTCTCAACGGGTTTGTTCACGCTAATTATTTTTCACGTCTACCCAGAATCCAAGAGCAATTTTCTATTGATAACGGGGTCGTGGGGCTGGTGCTGCTTTCGTCATCAATAGGAGCATTATTGGCAATGCCCTTTACTGGATGGCTGATTATCCGAAACGGCAGCAGAAGGATAACCATTTTCTCTGCGTTCTTCTACTGCTCTCTAATCCCGTTTATTTCGTGGATGCCCTCCCTGTGGGCGTTGATCATCCTATTTTTTATTCTTGGTGTTTCGGCCGGCATGCTTGACGTTGCCATGAACTCGCAAGCAGTGATGGTAGAAAAGCAGTTAGGAAAACCTATCATGACTTCGTTTCACGCCCTTTTTAGCATAGGCATGGCGATAGGTGCTGTAACAGGTGCCTTGTTTACCAAAATTGGCTCAGGAATGTCGCTTCATTTTACGCTGGTTTCAGGGATCAGCATAGTCACCGTTTTTCTGGCCCGCTATTATCTTATCCATGATAAACCCAAAACGAAGACCAGTGAAGAACCGGCCTTCCGGCTGCCTAATGCCGTCATGGTGGGTATTGGCGTTATAGCCTTTTGCAGCATGCTGGGTGAAGGCGCTATGGCCGACTGGAGTACCAACTATATGGAGAACGTTGCGCATGCAGACAGGGCACTTGCTCCGCTGGGGTTATCTGCTTTCGCGATAGCAATGACGATCGGCCGGATTTTTGGCGATGGTGCAAGAGTAAAGTTCGGGGATCGGTCACTGATGATTGCTTGCGGCCTTACAGCCACCGTTGGGTTATGCATCGCAATACTCTTTGTAAACCCAATAGTCGTTATTGTTGGATTGTTCATTGTAGGCATTGGGCTATCTGCTATCGTCCCTATTGCTTACAGCCTTGCAGGGCATACTAAAGGTCTTCCTCCCGGAGTCGGCTTAGCGATGGTGACCACAGTGGGCTATTCGGGTTTCTTGTTTGGTCCTCCCATTATCGGGTTCATTGCCGAGTGGCAAAACTTACGAATTGCATTAGGACTCGTGGCTGTCTTATTTGTAGTGATGACACTCTTAAGCGCTCAGCGAAAAAGTTAACAATCCTTTTGCTCTACATCGCAAGCCTCTCCTTTCAAAGAAGGCTCACTTCCTATTTCAGAAAATGCGTTGACGAAGACTTCAGATGGTTGTGCGCCCGAAACTCCGTATTTATTGTTGATTATATAAAACGGCACACCTGAGATGCCGCGTTGATGATTAGTTTGTTCTTCCAATTGTACTTCGGCAGAAAGTTCTTCACTTTTTAAAAAAGTGTCTACCCGATTGGCGTCCAAACCAAGTTGAGCGGCAATAGCTACAAGGTTTTCGCGTTTCGTAAGGTCAATTCTTTTTTCGAAAAACGCACTCATTAACGCTTCCTTCATTTCAGGTTGTTTCCCTTCTTGTTTTGCAAATGCAATCAGGCGGTGAGCGTTGCGCGTATTTGGCGAAATTGTTTCGCTGGTGAAATCAAATTTTAATCCTTCGGCTGCAGCCACATCGACCACGTGCCTGGTAAGCTGATTGTACTTTGACTCACCTCCGAATTTCGCTATCAGATATTCTTTGTGATTACGGCCTTCGGCTGGCATGTCGGGGTTCAATTCAAAAGGGTGGTATTCAACTTCAAAATCGATTTTATCCTTAAGCTGATCTATGGCTTTCTCCAACCTTCGC
>JABDGP010000108.1 GCA_013285945.1 Bacteroidota bacterium
TATTCTCCATTACCTGATAATCTATTCTTGCCTGTTGAGTCTTTGCTCGTTTCTCACCTCCTTTGAAAATATCCCATGTAAGACCAAACTGTACGAGCCAGTATTGTTGATCGCTGCCAAACGTGTAATAAAAGCCCTGGTAACCTACGTCACCAACCAAGTTTATTTTCGGAAGGAAAGCATTGCCTCTGCTCAGCCCTATGAGTTGTTGATTGGCACGAAGTCCGTTTTGAATTTGCTGTAATTCCTGACGTTGCTGTAGCGCTGTATTTGTCAGAGCAGAAATTTCTTGTTGGTCACTTATCGAAGTTGTAAGAGTCGAATCTTTTTCCACCGAAGCATTCATTTCCCGATTGAGCAAAAAATTAAAGTATGCCTGAGCTACTTCGATATTTTTTTCATTCTCAGCTATCTGTTGTTCTGTCTTGTTAAGCTCATACTCTGTATTAAGCACTACATCTTTGGTAGCTTTTGCGTTGGCCACCAATCTTTGGTTTATTTTCAACAGCTCAAACAACAAGGAGCGAGTATTCTTTAAGACACGCAAAGCCTCATCACTTTGCAAGTATTGATAGTACGCGGAGGTGATCTCGAACTTCAATTGATTTTCGTAAGCTTTCTTCTGCGCTTGCTGCACAGTGATGAGTTCTTTCTGAGCTTTGTAGTTGAAATAAATTTCAGGGTTAAACAACGGCTGGATAATACGCACCTTGGAATCGTGAAAGTTAGTTGCAAGGAAATTAGTATTGGAATTTCCGATCTGCGGAAACTGATTGGAGTGCGTAAGCTGATTTAGTGTGCTGTAAACAGGATTCATCAGGTCGCCTACCGGAATGGAAATTTTCCGTCCGCCATCCGCAAACTGATACGAAGCATTAACGCCAACGTAAGGTAGAAACAGCGCTTTCGCCTGCGCCAGATTTTCCATACTTCGCTCATAGTTCAATTGCTCTTGCTGCAACTGAAGGTTGTTCTTCAGCCCTTGCTGGATATAGGATTCCAGCACAGGACTTTGTGCATAGGCAAACGTCAAAAGCAGCGTAAAAAGAAAGGTTTGAAGTAGAATTATTGTTCTCATTGTTAATACTATTAACGGTGTTTAGTATAAAGTCAAATTTTTTTTATAGCTCCGAGAGAATTTGTTTAAACATTTTAAACGACTTATCGATCATTTTGCTTCGCTCCTGCTCTTCGTAGATTTTCAGTCGATCGCGCAAAGCCAGTGAACACATACCATGCATTGTGCTCCAGATCAAAAAGGAAAGTGTTTTATATTCTTTGCCTTTAAAATATCCCTGTAGCTGACATTCATTTACCACATTCTCCAATTGGCTATGCGCACTTTCGCCTTCCTTCCATTCCTTAGAGTTGACATCACAATCCATAGGAGCCTGCATGATAAACATGATATCGTAATACTTAGGGAATTTGAAAGTGAACTCCATGTATAGTTCGCCCATTTTAATCAATCGCTTGAAAGGATCTTTTACCGTGGCAAGAGGCGCCAAAAATTCATTGAACTTTTTAAAAGCTTCGCCATGAAGAGCATAAAAAATTTCGTTTTTGTCTTTAAAGTAAAGGTAAATCGTGGCCGGGCTGTATTCGATTGCTTCGGCAATATTGCGAATGCTTACGTCATCAAAGCCCTTGTCTACAAATAACTGGTGGGCCGATTGAAGGATTGTCTCCTTCATCTCCTGTCGATCGCGCTCTTTCCGTTCTTTCAGTCCCATGGGCGTATTTATACGGACAAAAATAATAAACAGTGTTCATTTTAATAACAATGTTATTAATTTTTATTTAAAGTGCTGATTTTCAGGCTGTAATTTTTGATTGTTGGTCAGCCAAAAAAAGAAAGGCCGCATGACGCTGCGGCTGAAGTCTATTCATCAAACCAGTTGAATCTTAATTCTTTGAAATTTGAGCAATCACGTCAGCGAAATTACTCATACCCCAATGCTCCGCATATTTTCCGTCTTTTAGTCGAACGATGTCAATGACATCGATCACCACTTTCTTATTTGACGGTGCGATATCCATAATGTTTCCGGTATGCGTGGCGCGAATTTTTTTGCGGCTGGTAACAAAATCCCGTTCAGCTACCTGTTCAAGAATTTCAACTTTCAAATCTGGAAATCCGGCCCTTAAAATATTTATAATAAAATGGATCATACTATCAGGCCCGAACGGAGTGCCGGCAGGTGCCGCATGATTGATAACATTAGCAGCCACTAACTCATGGAAAGAATTTAAGTCCCCTTTCTCGAGAAATTCTTTGTTGAAGCGCCTTACAATTGCCTTGTTTTGTTCTGTCATTAATTCCACAACTCTATATTTTAGTTAACGACACAAAACTATCTGAGTCATCGCTCTATAGTCTAATGCATTTCGTTCAAGAACTATGGCTAAACGTTCAACTTTTGGGCCTGATACTCCTTAGGAGTGATGCCAAAGATTTGCTTAAATGATTTGGTGAAGCTCGAGTGATTCTCATAACCAACTTTATAAAAAACATCACTCGGTTTCTCCTTGCTACTATTCAATAGGTTGGCTGCCATCTCCATTCTGCGCTGAAGAAGCCACTTGTTGGGCGTGGTGTGATATATTTTTGTGAAGCGCCTTTTAAAAGTTGATAAACTGACGTTGCATAGAAAGGCGAGCTCTTCTACATTGAGATTGCTGGTAACATTGGCCTCTACAATTCTTCGTATTTCAAGGTCATCAAATTCCTTGACTGAACCTGGTTGAAAGGATAATATCATATCAGGATATTTCTCCAAAAGATGTAGCATCAGTTCCTCAAATTTCAACAATTTCATTTCTGCAGAGATTTGTTTCTTGCTTTGTGTAAGCAAGGCTAAAGATGAAATATAATTGTTGACAAAATCATCCTTCTTAAAAGACAGATAGGCTTCATACCTTATTTTCTTATCTCTTTTAAGGGCAGAAATAATGCTATCGTATTTCAAATAGAATTCAGCGAGGGTTTTATCATCAAAGAATATCAATATACTCCTGAAAATATCGCGCTTAGGCAAATCCATGGACACCATACAATTTCCGCACGAAAGAAAATGGAATTCACTCTCATTGACGATCACTGTCTTTTCAGAAAAGTGCATGGTTTTTCTTCCATGGAGCACAAGGCTAATGGCATTTCGATGAAGAATGCTTCTACCTTTAAAAGAGCCCATTTTTGCTGTATAGTCGTGAATGATTATACTCTCCGACAGGGTGTCTAAGTGTGGAAAAATATCCTGAGGTAAATTGAATACATCCATGAAGGTTGGGCGATCAAGCCCACGAAAGTAAATTTTTCCAAGGAAATCGTTTCGTTTTTGCACAATTCAAAATCTCGCTTACCTTTGCAGTCCTTAAAAAAATAAGGGAGCTTAGCTCAGCTGGTTCAGAGCATCTGCCTTACAAGCAGAGGGTCGGGGGTTCGAACCCCTCAGCTCCCACACTGATAATCAAGTCGTTACAAATTGTAACGACTTTTTGTTTTGTAAGCCTTCGATACAAGGAAGTCGCCGCATTAACAAGCCTTCAAAACTAATAATCCTTATCTGAAAACCGGGGAAAATACGTCTTCCATACGGGGTTTTTCCCGTTGACTTTCAACCATCATTAAGTGAAATTCCTCATTGGCAATCACTCAAGAGTCAATGGTTAAGTGAATACTCGGATAAATTTCCTTAAGAACTGTTCTAAAACGCTGGGATGGATTGTCTTGATTGTCCCGTGCTTTGTTCTGCTGGGATGGCAGATCGACAGTATAGTCATGAAGCAGTTGGTTATTGGAACAGCTCCAATGAATCCGATCACTGCCATACTTTTCATCTTATCAGCTGTCTCGATATTATTCTCCTCGCCTTCTTCACGAATCTTCAGAGTGTCCATCATCGGGTTGATTCTACTTGTGTCATTTTATCAAATCATTCAATTCAGGCTTGGCCTTCCTTTCAGAATCGATGAGTTTCTCTTTGGTACGTTTTTTTCTGATTCCATCAACCCAATGGCCCCATCAACAGCGGTTGGGTTTGCATTACTAAGTTTATCAATTCTATTGAGTTATTCTAAACTAACTGCATTGATCCAGCACACACTGGTTCTTGTTGTCCTGACAACTGCTGTTTTTCTGACAACCGGATACATTTTATATGTACCCGAATTCCATTCGTCAATCTACCTTTTCCCAGCTTTTCAAACGTGTATTCTTTTTCTCCTACTCTCGTTAGCAATTCTACTTTCACAACCCGAAGAAGGTATTATCAAGTTCTTGATCGGCGACTGGGAAGGTTCGCGTATCGGGCGGCTTCTTATT
>JABDGP010000109.1 GCA_013285945.1 Bacteroidota bacterium
CGCAGCTAATAATTTTAGAAAAATGTTTCCGGATGTCAATTTGGTAGAAGATAAAATCATTACAGATGAGCATGGTATTTATTCAAGTGGAGGTGCTTTCTCTTACTTGAATCTCATCTTATATCTTATCGAAAAATATACAAGTCGCGATGTTGCCATTTTTTGCTCGAAAGCTTTTCAGATAGATATTGACCGCAAGAGTCAGTCACCATTTACTATGTTTAATGGGCAGAAAGATCATGCCGATGATCAAATCCGAAAGGCGCAGGATTTTATTGAGAAGAATGTACAGGAGAAAATAACGGTAAATCAATTAGCATCAATGCTGGCGCTTGGACGAAGGAATCTTGAGCGTAGATTTAAAAAAGCTACGGCCAATACTCTAGTTGAATATATACAACGTGTAAAAATTGAAGCCGCTAAAATGAGCCTTGAGTCTTCTCGCGAAAATGTAAATGAAGTAATGTATAAAGTAGGCTATACAGACACCAAGGCATTCCGAAATACTTTCAAACGAATCACCGGGCTGTCACCAATACAATACCGAACCAAGTACAACCACGAGATTGCTATGTAATGCCAATTATTTCCCTTCAATTTCTTCAATCTCCAACGCAATTGATTCCCATTTCTTATTTTCTTCTTCGAGTTGGGTATCTACTTTTTCAAACTTTTGCTGTACTTCATTTAGCTTGTCGATGTTCGCGTAGATTTCTGGCTTGGCAAGTTCATTTTCCACAGCCTCTTTTTCCTTTACCAACTTTTGAATTACAGCTTCTACTTTTTTCAAATCGTTGTTTAGTGCATTGAGTTTATTTTGGTTAGACGGCACTGCAGCTGCTTTTGTCTCCTTCTTTGGAACTTCTTTTTTTGCTACATGAGCAACAGGCACAACATTGGCTTCGTTTTTCTTCCGCCAATATTCATATTCGTCGTAAGTGCCCGGATATTCTTTGAGTTCGTGATTTTCGATATACCAGATTTTGTTGGCAATCGCACTTACAAAATGCCTATTGTTGCTCACCGTCACAAAACTGCCCTGGTATTGCTGCAATGCCTGAATCAAAATGTTTTCCGAAATAAAATCCAAGTGGTTGGTCGGTTCATCGAGCAACAAAAAATTAGCCTCTGAAATCAACGTTTTTGCCAATGCCACCCGCGATTTTTCACCTCCCGACAATACTTTAATTTTCTTAAAGACTTCTTCATCTGAAAACAAAAAGCAACCGAGAACATTGCGCAACTCTTGTTCGGTCTTGCGACTGCCAGCCTGCTTCAACTCATCCAGAATTTCATTATCTACATGTAGCGATTCCAATTGATGCTGAGCAAAGAAACCGTAAATCACGTTGAAACCGATAGTGCGTTCGCCTTCTACCGGTTCGGTGTTTGCGAGAATACGCAACAAAGTCGATTTGCCCTTACCGTTCGCGCCAATCAATGCAATCTTATCTCCACGTTCTATTGTAGCATTCGAATGCTTCAAAATCTCCAGCGATCCGTACGATTTCGAAATATCTTTGAGTGTAACCACGTGACGGCCCGATGGCTGCTTGAAGGTAAACCTGAAATTCACTTCAGCCACATCACTCACCACTTCTTCAATCTTATCCATTCGGTCAAGGGCTTTTACCCGTGACTGCACCTGCTTGGACTTTGTAGCCTTCGCGCGGAAGCGCTCAATAAATCGTTCTGTCTGCCGGATTTTTGCCTGCTGATTTTCAAATGCGCCCTGCTGAATCTCTTCGCGCATTTCTTTTTCCTGTAGATAGTAAGAATAGTTCCCCTCGTAAGTCACCAGTTGCTGGTTGGTGACATCCACCGTTTTTGTGATCACATTATCCAAAAAAGTACGATCGTGCGATACAATCACCACGGCGCCTTCGTAATTCCGCAAATAATTCTCCACCCACTCGATAGACGGTAAGTCAAGGTGATTGGTAGGCTCATCGAGCATCAGGCACGACGGTTTTTCCAAAAGTAGTTTGGCCAGCATTACGCGCATACGCCAACCGCCCGAAAATTCGCGCAGCGGACGATGTAAATCCTGAGTGGAGAAACCAATCCCCTCCAAAATTTCTTCCGCCTTCGCCTGCATCGTATAGCCATCCAGATGCTCAAACCTTTCCTGTAGATTCGTGAGCTTGGTCACCAGATCGTCGGAATATTCAGTTTCCAGTTTGTGCAAAATCGTTTCAATCTGACGTTGAGTATCCACAGCCTCTTTAAAAGCACCCATAGCCACAGTAAGGATTGCGTCATCCGTTTGGTAGGAGAGAAGATCCTGATTAAGAAACCCCACCGTACAATCCTTTGCTTTACTGATCGACCCTGAATTTACAGTTAGCTCTGCATTGATAATTTTGAGCAACGTAGACTTGCCCCGACCATTCAAGCCAATAAGGCCAATTTTGTCGGTAGGGCGAATAAACATGGAGGCATCCTCGTAAAGAGCCCGCCCGCCAATGAAATAAGAGATGTTTGAAACCGAAATCATAATTAAAAATCGCGCAAAGGTAGGCTTTTCGATTTGAAAATGAATTCGGGCGGCCTGCCGCTTGAAACAAGGCGGCATCGGGCTATCGTTTCAATCTTTTTGCCCGACCCGCCAACCCTGGCGCAAAAAGGATTTCCACTACTATCCCTGGCCGGGTTCGTACAAAACCATTAGCGACTAGCCGATTTCCGCTTACATAAACCCACTTCCCATTTTTGCGCGGTAAATTGTACATTCGTTCAAAATATTTATTCATTATGAAAAGATCCAGCTATGTTTTTATTGCTTTAATCACGATTGCAGGGTTGCTATGCACGCAATCGATCAGCAGGAAAATAAATTTCTCATCCGATAACTCTACACCTGCTATCACAGGCGTCAGTGCCGATTTACCTTTGAATACCATCAAACTCCCAAAGGGTTTTTCCATAAGCGTTTTTGCTGAAGTAGAGAACGCTCGTTCGCTGGCTATCAGCCCGAGCGGAACAATCTTTGTAGGCAATCGCAGTGAAGATAAAGTGTATGCTGTAAAAGATACTGATGGCGATGGCAAGGCCGATAAAAAATGGGTTATCGCCAGCGGCCTGAATATGCCAAATGGTGTGGCCTTCAAAGATGGCGACTTATATGTGGCCGAAGTAAATAGGGTTCACAAGTTTGCAGGCATTGAAAGTAAACTGGCTAACCCCGGCAAGTCACAAATCATTTATGATAAATATCCTACCGAGGCACATCATGGCTGGAAGTACATCGCCTTTGGCCCGGATGGGAAACTTTACGTGCCTGTAGGTGCGCCTTGCAACATTTGCGAATCGAAAGATCCGGTATATGCCAGCATTACCCGTATGAATGCCGACGGCACGGGACTTGAAGTTTTTGCCAGTGGCGTACGCAATACCGTTGGCTTCACATGGCATCCGGTGACAAAACAGATCTGGTTTACCGACAATGGACGTGATATGCTTGGCGATGATGTTCCTCCCTGTGAACTTAACACAGCCCCTAAAGCCGGCTTGCACTTTGGCTACCCGTATTGTCACGGAGGTACAATTAAAGATCCTGAGTTTGGAGATAAGAAGCCCTGTGCTGATTTTGTAAAGCCTGCTCAAAACTTAGGTGCGCATGTTGCTCCGCTCGGTCTGAAGTTTTATACCGGCAAGATGTTCCCTTCCGAATATCAGAACCAAATTATTCTTGCAGAGCACGGATCATGGAACCGCTCTAAGAAAAGTGGCTACAAGCTAAGCTTAGTGAAGGTAGATGCCAACAGCAAAGCGACAAGCTATACGCCTTTTGCCCAAGGCTGGCTTGATGAGGCTTCACAAAAAGTATGGGGCCGCCCGGTAGATGTGTTGCTGTTGCCCGACGGCTCAATGCTGGTAAGCGATGATCAGGCAAACGTGATTTACAGAATCGTATACAAAGGATAAGGATTTCTTCTTCAATTATTCAAAAAGGCGCTCGCTACAATCGGGTGCCTTTTTTATTTGTAAGCAACGAACAGTGTTGAATCGATCCCTGGAATAACTTTCAAAGCTGTTTTGAAGTAGATCTTCTTCAAAACAGAATCGGGCAATTCCAGTCCATACATTTTCCAGTGAGCATGGCGTTTGCGGTAGTAGTCAAAATATTCGTCTCCGGTTTCAAGTACGCGGAAGTAAGTGTAGTATTCTTCCATTTTGTAAG
>JABDGP010000110.1 GCA_013285945.1 Bacteroidota bacterium
GGTAATGTGAATGTTTGCCTTCAATTCGGGGTAATAAATCTCTACCCAATGCCGTTCACTTATCCATGAAGTGTCTTTTAGAAGCTTGGCATATTTAGAATACTCAAATTGGTAAGGAAGGGTATCTGGTAATGGTCGATATTCTTCTTTTGGCAATACCAATCGGTTGTAACCCTTCGGCTTTGGTTGGAAATCTTGTGAACAGGAAAATAACAGGCCGCAGGCAATGGCGATTGCCAACTGACAATTGACCAGCTTAATCCTCATCTTTCACGGCCTCCTCTTGCACAGCCACTCGAACACGCGCGATACGTTTTTGATCCACAGTAAGTGCAGTGAAAGTAAATCTGTCGAAGGTCACCTGATCTCCGGTTTTGGGCAATGTTTTATGCAGTTCCAAAATCAATCCACCCAATGATTCGTTTTCTCCTTTTACTTCGTCAAAGATGGAAGAGTCAATGTCCAAGGCCTTGCACAAATCGTGAATAGAAGTTTTTCCTTCAAAAATATAAGTACGGTCATCAATTTTTTGATAGCCTACATTTACTTCGTCAAATTCGTCGTTGATGTCCCCTATAATTTCCTCGATCAAATCTTCCAAAGTGACTAAGCCCGAGGTACCGCCATATTCATCAACCACAATTGCCATGTGAACATGCTTGCCTTGAAAATCTTTTAGCAACGAATCAAGTTTTTTTGTTTCAGGCACAAAAAAACCAGGGCGCAATAATTTCTGCCATTTGAAACTTTCGCTTTCGTCAAGGTATGGGAGCAAATCTTTGGTGTAAAGAATACCTTCAATGGTATCGATGGTTTCATGATAGACAGGGATTCGAGAAAACCCTGATTTGTTTACTTGTTCCATCAACTCAGTGAAATTTATTTCTGCATCTACCGCTGAAATATCCACTCGCGACTTCATAATTTGTTTTACTGTCAACGTTCCAAAATTCACAATGCCTTTTAGAATATCCTTTTCTTCTTCTGTGGTTTCATTGTTTTCTGTTGTCAATTCGAGCGCCTGATTTAATTCGTCAACGGTGGTACTGTAACCCCTCTTTTCAACTCTTCGCTCTACTACCTGGCTCATCGTTAGCAGCAACCACGAAACTGGTCGCCAGAAGCTTTGCAAAATTTTCCACGTGCCGCTCACTCTTCTGGCAAAGCTAACATTGTGCTGAGTAGCATAAACTTTAGGAATAATCTCGCTGAAAAAAGTAAGGGCAAACGTAACCATGAAGGTAACGATACCCACAATGGTTTCTGCGGGTTTTCGCGTGGCCGTCATCTCCCACATCAGAAAAGTAGAGAGCGTAACTACACCAACGTTAACAAAATCATGACAGATCAAAATGGTTGCCAATAACAATCGCGGCTTCTTCAACAAATCAACTATGTTTTTGTCTTGTGGAGTATCAGAAGTACGGCATTTGTCTAGGTGATCTGACTTCAATGAAAAGAAAGCAACTTCCGATGCAGAGATAACTGCAGAAATAATCAATAGAACAACAATTGCGGAAAAACCGAAAATATAAAACCAGTTGGGCCCTACGGCCATTAGGTCAGACAAAAATTGACTGGAAGGTTCCTCTATCAAAATTATTGTTTCCAAGCATTAACCTTTCGTTTCACAAATTAAAATGGCAAATCGTCGGTGGTGTTGTCCATTGCCGGTTTGAAATCACCGACGGGAGCCGCGGATTGTGCTGCCGGTCTTTCATAATTGCCATTGCCCGACTTTCCACCCAATAATGTCATAGTATCACCTATTACTTCAGTGGTGTAGCGAGTTACTCCGTCTTTTTCCCAACTGCGTGTGCGCATCTTCCCCTCAATATAAACCTGGTCGCCTTTGTGCAAGTATTTTGAAGCCGTCTCGGCAATGCCACGCCACAGCACCACATTGTGCCAATCTGTAATTTCCTTGCGTTCACCTGTGGTTTTATCCTTGTAAACTTCGGAAGTAGCCAGCGTAAAATTCACTACCATGGCTCCACTTTCTAATGTACGGGCTTCCGGGTCTTTGCCCAGTCTGCCTAATAAAATCACCTTATTTACTCCTGACATATTTGTTTTTATTTATTTTCTCTTCGTTGGGCTAACGATATTTAGCCGGACTACAAAGTTACCAAAATTCTGCATCATGGATTGGCTTTTAGATACCGGTCGATAAGAATTGGCTTAGGTAAGTTCGAGATTTCAGGCTTTGTAAATTTCTTTAACTCCGATCTTCGCGCCAAAAGATTCATTTCTTTAGTTGAGTGGAGTTTTAGTTCTACAAACTTCACCAGCAGTTTTTGATGAGAAAGCAAATGCCTGAAAACCCGGCTCTCCTTAAGAATAGAGGCCTTGGTGAGGATGGCATCAGTTTTCACTACTTCTGCTGTTTTTTTTCTGCGCGAAGTTTCAATCAAATAGAAATCGTAAAGTCCTTGCCAGATATCTTTTCCGTTGCGCTGCTTCAACAACATTTTATTTTTATCACGAACGATGAAATAATAAAAATAGCGGGTTCTGATTTTTAGTTTCTTGTGCTTGACAGGTAACAGACTTTGTAAATCCTTCTGATTCGCTTCGCATTGTTTTGAGAAAGTGCATCCATCGCATTTCGGATTTTTTGGAAGACAATGAAGGGCTCCAAACTCCATGACTGCCTGGTTGAAAATATCAGGATGGGCTTCGTCGAGCAGTTCATTAGCCAGTGAAAAGAAATATTTTTTGCCCGCATCCGAAGCGATGTCTTTATCAATGCCAAAAATTCTTGCTAATACGCGAAAGACATTTCCATCTACCACACCTACAGGCTCGCGAAAGGCAATAGAAGCAATAGCCGCAGCTGTGTAAGGCCCGATTCCGGGAAGTTTTTTGAGCCCTTCAAATGAATTTGGGAAATGCCCTTCAAAATCCCTGACTACTAACTTTGCGCACCGATGCAGGTTTCTGGCGCGTGTGTAATAACCAAGCCCCTGCCACAGACGCAACACTTTTTGCACCGGCGCTTTGGCCAGATCCAATACATCAGGGAATGCACCTACAAATCTTTCGTAATAAGGCAATCCCTGAGCCACCCGCGTTTGCTGGAGTATTATTTCAGACAGCCAAATTTTGTAAGGTTCGGTCGTTTTGCGCCAAGGTAAGTTCCGGTGGTTGGCTTGGTACCAATCCATGATTTTCTTCGAAAAAATTTCTTTGCGCATCTGTTTGCCCGCGAATCTCTCAAAATCCAATCATTCCACCGAATACTTCACCTGTTTAAAGCCATCTGCGTGATTATCAGTAAATTCATTTTGCGTTTGAGCGTTCAGCAGTTAACTTTGCAGCCTTTCAAAATTTTTATGACCAAAGCAGACGTTATCAACCAGATCGCAGAAAAAACTGGCATCGACAAGGCCGATGTATCGGCTTCGGTAGAAGCTTTTTTCAATATTGTAAAGACCAATATGGCCAGCGGACACAATATTTATGTACGTGGCTTCGGTAGTTTCATCAATAAAAAAAGGAAGAAAAAAATTGCACGTAATATCTCACGCAACACAGCCATTGTTATTGACGAGCACTATATCCCCAGCTTCAAGCCTGCCAAAATTTTTGTCAACAAAATCAAGAATAGTGATAAGGTAAAACAACTCGCAGAGAAATAATTGTCAATGAGTCGATGTGTCAATTCCCAATGACATTGCATCGGCACATTCACTAATTGATAATTGTCTAATTGATGTTAAGGACCCGTATCATTTTAATTGCCGCAAGTGCCATTGTTGTATGGCTTATTTTTCTTTTGCCCAAGGCAGTGGTAGAGAACGAAAGTCAATTGAAGCAGGCCGATTCCTCAGCATCCAAAAAGACCTCCGCAACGCCTTCGTCACATACTTCAGTTGCACCGGCATTAGCTTCGTCAATTAAGGTCGTGAGGACAGCATTTCAGAATTCGTCAAATGAAAAAAATGCTATCTTTGCCGACTCTTTACAAAGCTTATACACCCAATCAGGTCAGTTTGATAGCGCGGCATGGTTTGGCGAACAGGCTGCAACGTT
>JABDGP010000111.1:0-3085 GCA_013285945.1 Bacteroidota bacterium
ATCGAGCCAGCCATCATTGTTAAAGTCATTCCAGGTAGCAGTCTGAGTTGGGTGGAAAGAGAGTAAGCCGCTGATTGTCGTTACATCTGTAAACGTACCATCACCATTATTTTTTAACAATGAGTTTGGCTCGTTACCAAATTTCTGCTTCCAGGCACCACGCAGTACCAGCACATCGACATAGCCGTCATTATTGTAGTCGGCTTGAACCATGTTCAGCCCGCCGGTGATTCCTTTCAGTCCTATTTTATCAGAGAGATCTTTAAAGGTTCCATCAGCATTGTTTTTAAAATAGTGCATAAACTCTTCCGATCCCCACCCGGAAGTCATGATGTCCAGGTATCCATCATTGTCGAAGTCTTCTACAATACTTCCTCCCGCCATATTCTTCACATCAAGCTTTAAATCGGATGCAATGTCTTGAAAAGCGCTTACTTGATACTTTGTATCACCTTCCATACCGGGAAGGAAAAATGCCTTAGGAACGTCTTTGGGATACCTACCCAGTGTCATATACGCCAGGTTAAGGAGCCATAATGACTCCAGGTCATTCGGATTATTTTCTAGGAGACTAATATAAACGACAATTGCTTTTTCTGATCCGCTGGTGTTTCTATGAACCCCCATGCCTCTTACCGGCAGGATGCAGGATTCTGCTGCATGGTTTGAAATGCAATTGGACCGTTCACCCTGCCGTAAATAGGCCACAGCTAAGTCTTTCCATATCAGTTCAAGGGCGTAAGTTTTATCATCTTTTAAGATGTCTTCAAATAGTTGAATGGCCTCGTCCTCTTTGCCTAACTCGAGAAGAAAATTAGCTTTCCAGTACTGGCAGTATCTTATCTGACTTGGCGTACTATGTTCTAAACTTAATAGGGAGTCGAAGTAAGGCACTGCAGCATTCGGATAGAATTGATTGGCCAGGACACTTGATTCCTTGTGGTATTTATTTAAGATAGAGATCATTTCATCCTGACAAGATAGTTTTTGCTTGCACGACAGGGCAGAGAAGAGGATAAAAGCCAGAGCCATTATTGAGAGAGCTTTTTTCATAGATTACTTTTTTACCAACTGGCGTGAATTAATTCCCTAATTTTTTTTCTGCCAGTTGTGTTCCCCGAATTCTTGCCGTGATTTTGGCGAAAGCAGTTTCTCTTGCTGTAGAAGTGTCATCAGCGAAAGGAGAGAAGCCGCAATCATCGGTCGTGCCAAGGCGACTTATAGGAATGAACTTAGAAGCTTCCACAATTAAATCGCAAACTTCCTGCGGAGTTTCAACACGCGGATCAAGTACGTTGGTTACGCCAATAAAAATCTTCTGATTCGGTTTAGAGAATTCTTTGATGGCTTTTAGCGCGGAAGTTTTATCTTTTTCTGCAGCATATTCCAGGTAAAAATTTCCAACGTGCAATTCGAACAGCAGAGGAAGTAACTCAGTATAACTAATATCTGCGCTATGTGTGGAGTCGTGATCTCCGCCAGGGCAAGTGTGTACTCCGATTTTCTTTTGTTCAGCTTCTGTAAATCGATCAAGTACCTGATTGTTCAAATCGATAAACATTTTCAGCAAACCTTTTGAGGGATCAAGTTTTATTGCCAGTCGGGCCTCGGTAAAATCAATCTGTACATTGTAGGCGCCGGCATTTAAACATCTTCTAATATCAGCTTCGGCTTCATTGACCAGGTCTTTGATAAACTGCTCCCTTGAATAACCAGGGATTCCTTCCTGAGGGTAGAGTAAACTAATAGCAGAAGATGAAATGACAGCCTGCTTTACAGGAAGTTGGGTAAGCTTTTTTGCTTTTTCAAAATAACTGTTGGCATAAGTCTGATAATGGAACGGACCGGCTGTAAGCTTGGGCAGCTGGCGGGTGTGCCCATCGGCAAACGGAATTACGACACCATCCGGTGTCAGTTCCTTTAAACCATAAATAGGATAGGTTGCAAAGCTTGGCTTCGACTGCTCGCCATCAGTGACCACAGGCGATCCGGTTTGCTCAAAAAGATGAAGTGTTTCTCTTATTGCTTTTTCAGTGAGAGCACTCAATTCTTTTTCTTGGATTTGCCCTTTTGCAAATGATCCCATCGCTTCGATGAGATAAGCGGGCCGCGGAATACTTCCAACGGGTTCGGTTGCGATTTTCATAGGTTGTTATGGGTTTGTAAAACGTTTATTATTTATATAGATCGAAATGGAGATAGCCCTCTTCAGCTCTTTGTTTGCCACGCTTCACATAAAACTCGCGGTCTTGTGGAGCCCACGTGCCAAGGCCGTCTACATACCTGTTGAACATGCAGAATGCGGCAGCAATCAAAACTGTATCATGAATTTCGCGATCAGTTGCACCTGATTCTTTCGCTTTGGAAATCTGTTCAGGTGTTACATGCTTCCCACCTTTTTGCACACTCGCAGCAATTGATAAAAGACCTTTGAGCTTGGCCGGAATTTGTGTTGCCTCAAAATCCTTTTTTACTTCATCAATGTATTTCATATCGCATTGCAAGTAGTGCTGAGCAATACCTCCGTGCGAATTCTGGCAGAAGAAGCAATCGTTGAGCGAAGACACATAGGTCGCAATCAGTTCTCGTTCGCCCCGGGTAAGTGAATTATCGGTTCGAAGTAAAACTTCAGCGAGCTCATTCAATGGCTTTGCAGTTTCCGGTCGAAAAGCCATAGGTCCACGGATGCCTGGAAGCCCTTCGGGTAAGTTGATGTACGCCATGGATTTAGTTTTTTATTTGTTAGTGCCGAGTTATTGGTTTAACTATTTGTTTCCTTCATCTAATGACTTAAGACTTACTTCTCTGTACTACTTGGTAACACATACCCTTTCTCGCCTAGCCGCACACCCATCTCTTCGTAAGCTTTCGGATCTGTTGGGGTGAAGCTGGCAAGTCCGTCTACGTACCTGTTGAACATGCTGAAAGTGGCGGCGATCAAAACCGTGTCGTGAATATCCCGATCACTGGCTCCGTGTTTGCGAGCTTCAGAAATATCATCAGGTAAAACTTCTCTGCCGTTTTTTTGGACTTTCCCCGCCACATTGAGGAGTGCTTTCAGCTTATCACTAATCGGCGCCGATTT
>JABDGP010000111.1:3095-3972 GCA_013285945.1 Bacteroidota bacterium
TTTGTAATCATCCAATACAAAATCAACAATTTGCTTTTTGTCCTTGAATAAATAACGTGCTGCAGCTGCATGACTGCTCATGCAAAACATGCATTCGTTTCGCGAAGAAACATAAGCTGCAATCAGTTCGCGCTGAGCTTTAGTTAAAGGCGACTCGCCTCGTAATAAAACTTGCGCTAATGCGTAAAGATGCTGACCTGACTCAGGTCTGAACATCACGAGGCTGCGAATGCCGGGAACTCCATCGGGTACTGAAATGTGTGCCATAATTAATCTGCTTTTTTTGAGAATACGATGAATAATAAACCAACTAAGAAAACGGCTGAGAAAACAAACAAGGAATTACTATAGCCGCCGAGTGTTGTCACAAGTGCTCCAACAAAGAAAACGGCAATCGCTGTAAAAAACCTTCCAACATTAAAACACAGACCTGTAGCAGTGGCTCTTATATTGACCGGAAAAAGAAGTGGGATATAAACCGAAAGCAAACCCTGACTAATGCCAAACATGAATGCTAGCAAAGCGATTTCGATAATAGTGACGATGGTGAACACTGAATTTAACTTGAATAACAAAAAAGATATGATGAAGCAGCCCGTAAAACACAGCTGCATTGCTTTGCGAGTGCCAAGCGCATTTGCGAACCATCCTGAAGAAAAACCTCCACTAAGGCCGCCTGCACCGAGTAACATCATACTCAGACTCCGCTCACTTTGACCTTCCGAATTGGTAAGTAAGGTTTGCACCCAGGTTGGGACCCAAGAAAATATCGCCCACAATCCGATGAGCATCGATCCGAAAATAATTGAGCCATTCACGATGTCACCTCGATGCGTCCCGATGGTTCCATTTGATTTATTCTCTTTTCGTTGGGCGT
>JABDGP010000112.1 GCA_013285945.1 Bacteroidota bacterium
TTACAATATTGATTATAAACAAATACCTCTTAACGCATTCGATCTTGGATTTGGCATTAAAGAATCAAACGTAAAATGGGATTTCAATTATTATCGTGGCGCTCACAAATTTGATTTTGGTGCTCAGTCCAAATTGTATGATCTCAATCCCGGATTTATTAATCCCAGCGGAACTCCATCTATAGTGAAACCTCAGCAAGTGCAACTCGAACGTGGTCTGGAAAACGCGCTCTATGTAGCTGACAACATTGAGATTAACCCAAAACTTCTGGTCTATCTCGGACTTCGGTATTCCAATTTTACAGCCTTAGGCCCCAGAAATATTTACAGTTACGCTCCTGGTCTGCCAAAAGACAACACAACCATAATTGATAGCACAGTTTACGGCAAAAATAAGCCGGTCAAAAATTACGGAGGGCCTGAGTACAGATTTTCCGCGCGATACTCTTTGCCTGGGCAATCTTCTGTTAAAGTAAGTTATAATCGCACGAGGCAATATTTGCACATGTTGACAAATACTATTTCTGTTTCGCCAACTACTACATGGAAACTTTCCGATCCAAATGTTCTGCCTCAACTCGCCGATCAGATCTCCGCTGGTTTCTACAAGAATCTATTTAACAGCAGCATTGAAGCATCGGCTGAAGTATATTATAAATGGATGAACCATGTTATCGATTACAAAATCGGTTCAGAGCTTATTTTGAATAACCACATCGAGCAAGACATTCTTCAAGGCCAGGGAAAAGCATACGGGGTAGAATTTCTTTTACGAAAGAGAAATGGCAAACTGAATGGATGGCTGAGTTATACGTATTCGCGTACATTCTTGAGGATGAACGGAGCAACACCTTCGGAGAAAATTAATAATGGAAATTATTACCCTGCCAACTATGATAAACCACACGATATCAGTTTTGTTGGTAATTATAAATTCACCAGACGATATAGTCTCTCAACGAATTTTGTTTATAACACAGGAAGGCCCATCACCTACCCGGTAAGTCAATACGAATTTGGTGGTGGTTACAAAATAAATTACTCCGACCGAAATCAATTCCGAATTCCTGATTATGTGCGCCTTGATGTAGGGATAAACATTGAAGGGAATCACAAAGTAAAAACTTTGGTTCACGGGTTTTGGAGTATTTCAATTTATAATGTGCTTGGCAGGAAAAACCCTTACTCCATCTATTTTAAATCAGAGAATGGGGTAATTCAGGGATATAAGCTATCCATCTTCGGTGCACCAATTCCAACTATAACCTATAATTTCAAATTTTAGGGATATGGAAAAATTACGAAGAGGGTTAATCTTATTACTTATACTGTTGAGTTGCTGTGTTGAACCCTATAATATAAAGTCAAGCACTTACCAGCAAGTTTTGGTCGTCGAGGGATTTATATCAACCGATCTAAAGGAACACCAAGTTACTATCTCAAGAACTTCGCCCATCAACCAGCCCGAATTCATACCAGAAACGGGAGCACAGGTTTCCATTAAGGACGGCAATTCACTAATTCCTCTTACAGAATCCTCGCCTGGTATCTATTTGACGCCACCGGTGAAAGGCGTGGTCGGAGATGTTTATACTCTTTACATAACAACTCAAAGCGGTCAGCAAATAGTTTCAGATGAAGTTACGTTGAAGGACACACCAGACATAAAAGATGTTTACGCAACATATTCTACCAATATTGGAGGCAGCGGGCAGGCCGGTGTTCAAATTTTCCTCAACACGGAAGACCCCACTCAAACCTCTAAGTTTTACCGATGGGATTATATAGAGACGTGGGAAATACAAACACCTTTCGAATCTGAATTTATCTGGCTCGGAGGTAACAATGTGGCGTTTCGAGATATATCTGTGAGTACCTGCTGGAGCAGTGATACATCAAATAACATATTAATTCAATCGACACAAGGGTTGAGTGGTGATAAAATAACTGCGCAACTTATTCAAACCATACCGGATGGATCTGCAAGCATGAGAGTAATGTATAGCATTCTGATAAGACAATACGCGTTATCAGAAAGTGCTTATCTCTACTGGCAAACCTTAAAAAAAATAAACGAAAGCCAGGGCACTTTGTATGATACTCAACCAGGCACAGTTGTCGGCAACCTGACTTCGCTGAATAGCAGTAGTACTGTGCTTGGCTATTTTGACGCAGGAGTAATAAAGGAGCAGCGCGCTTTCTTTTCACCAAAGGATTTTTCTGCCGCCGGCTATATTCCTCCAGATTATGAAAGTATTTGTACGCTTTTCACACCAACTCAAGTTCCATCAGATCAAATAGGTGCCTTCTTTGCTCAGCCCGGAAGTCAGGGGTTTGAAATCTGGGGAGCCTCGGGTGCCGGCCCTTCTACTTTATTTCTATTGCCGAAATTCTGCTGTGATTGTACAACATTAGGCACAAACATAAAACCCGCTTTCTGGCCGTAGACTTATGCGCAAATATCTACCCATTTCGATTTGCTTTTGCTTGTTGCGTATCCACGACTGTATTGGTCAGAGTAACACTGCACCATCGAATACAATTACAGATCAATTACAACATTTCAATAAAACGTATTATCAGGAATCAGTTTACCTCGGCATCAACTCCTCATTCTTTCTTGTGGGTGAAACCATTCTTTTCAAGGGCATTTGTCTCAATTCTAGTACTGACAAACCATCCGACCTAAGCAGTATTCTCTATGTTGAATTGGTCGATGAAGCCGCCAGGCCGGTGTTACAAACGAAAGTGCAGATGAAAGAGGGCACGGGATATGGAGATCTTTTCCTTCCATCATCCCTATCATCTGGAAACTATACACTCATTGGGTACACCAACTGGATGAAGAATTTTTCACATGAAAACTTTTTCAGAACCCAGTTGACCGTCATCAACCCAAGCAAAAAGCCATCATCAAATTTAGTTGACAATAGTCAAAGTCAAGTTATTCAATTTTTTCCTGAAGGCGGCAGCTTTGTATCCGGTGTTACTAACACTTTAGGTTTTAGTGTAGCTCTTGAAAAAATTAAAGGCTCAAAATTCACTGGCAAAATCACAGACGAAACTGGGAATACTATTGTGGAGTTTGCGTCGAGTTTTAACGGCTTGGGAAAATTTAACTTGCTCCCCGTTTTTGGTAAAGAGTACAAGGCTATGATTGTTGACTCTTTACAAAATGTTTATTTTCAATTGCTGCCTCCTTCTCTGGATAAGGGGGTTGCAATGCAGGTAACAGAAAGCGAAAAAGCTTTTCAAATTTTACTTTCAAGTTCAATAGAAAATCAGAGCAATGTCACAATTCTTATTCATCAAAAGTCTAAGCCTATAATAGAGACTCTTGTCGAATTCAAAAATTCAAAAGCCAATTTCGAATTGAAAAAGGAAATTCTTCCGTTTGGTGTCTCGCAAATAACTTTCCTTTCAGACAATAAGCAGGTGATTGGCGAACGGAATATCTTTAATTCTAAAATAATTGAGCCCGAGTTTGACCTCTCGTTGGAAAAGAAAACTTTTAAAACAAGAGACAAGGTGAAGATAAAGCTTGCGCTGAAAGATAAAGCCTCGGCTTATATCTCGGTAAGTGTCCGAAAGATTGAAAAGAAACTCAATAACTCTTCAGGATCAACAAGCGACATGGGTTTGGTTTTAAGAAAAGAAAATGCTGACCTGCTCCTGTTAACCGGTCTAGATTATTATTATTCACTGAAAAATAATATTCTTGGAGGTAATTCCGCGCAACTCAAATACCTTCCTGAGGTTAGAGCAAACTTATTTACGGGAGTAGTCAAGAGAAATAATGACCTGCCAGTAATCGGAGAAACGGTATATCTCTCCCTGCCATCTAAAGAATACGCTTTCTTTGCC
>JABDGP010000113.1 GCA_013285945.1 Bacteroidota bacterium
TCAACTAACATCTAAAAACAAAACCCCCGACAATGTCGAGGGCTTTGCTTCTAAACCTAAACTTTTAAATTCTAGAAGATATAACGGACTCCCAATTGTGCCTGAGCACGTGAGCTGAACTGGTCGATAGACCACTTAGCTGAAGGAGTAGTGTAAGTACCGTTTATTTGATATGTATTTGTTGCCGCGTTGTAATTGGTTTTTGAAGTAATACCTAAGCCCGGGTCAACTGAAGAACTGAGCGTATTTGGCGTGTAGTAGTAAACACCCCAGTATTTGCTGATCAGGTTGCTGAAGTTGATAATATCAAATGAAAGTTGAAGTGTATTTGTTTTTCCTTCTGCAACTTTAAATTTGAAGTCGTGCATTAAACGCAAATCCAATTGATTATTCCAAGGTGTGCGTGCCGCATTACGTTGTGTATACTGACCACGGTGTGAACTCAGATAAGTATCTCCATTGATGAAATTATTAAATGCCTGCTGTTGTGTTGCAGTTAAATTGTAAGGATTCTCACCATTGGCTTTAGGAATATAGAACAAGTCGATTTGCTGACCATTTGATGTCAATGTATTCGAATTGATCGCATACGTAAATGGAGATCCTGATTGGAACGTAGGGATCAACGTGATATATGAAGTTCCAGATTCTCCCCACGATTTTTTGTATTGAACGGTGGCAACAATCCGGTGACGAATATCAAAGTTAGAATAAGTCAAACCGGGATTATTTGGATTCAATGCTTGGTTCAACTGCCATCCTGATTCTGGAGAGTTACGAATGCCATTCAAAATGTCTTTTGATTGACCGTAGGTATAGGCAGCCATAAAACTCAATCCAAAAGGATACGATTTAGAAATCTGAGCAGTCAATTGATAACGTGCACCTTGGTTAGTGTTGGTAATCAAATACACACTTGAGAAATTATTGTTTACGCGGTTAGCTGTACTACCACCGCTCAAATAAAGGGGTTGTACTTTGTTAGCGTCATAGCTCGCATAATGCGCAGAGTCCTTCAAATTAAGTTGCTTGATAAACAAATCCTTGATCGTCTGCGTGTACAGGCCTTCCAGTGTAAGTTTGTAACCAGCACCCAATTGAAAATCTACTGCAAGATTACTTCTCCACATACGGGGCAACGAGAAATTCTTGTCAAGCAAATCCAATTCAGAGCGAGTTGGAGGTGACTTAGCCACATTGGCGTTAAAAGCTGCAAACGAATTAGGATCTACAGGGATAGGCACCGCTGGACCAGTAACAGATGGCTTGTAGTCAATGGCATTAAACGTTGAGCCGTTGTTTACATAAGTATAACCTAACCAGGCGAAAGGAATTCTACCGGTAAATAAACCAGAACCACCACGGATAATTATGCTTTGATCGCCCTTCACGTCATAGTTGAAACCAACGCGTGGTGATATATAAGGCTTGCCAAAGTAGCTTGTGCTAATCTGCGAAACAGGAGTTCCGTAAGAATAAGTATTTCCGTAGTTACCAGGATTAGTGATTGTGAAATCAGATCGTCTTGTTCCATTTGGGCCTGTTGGCAATAAAGGCATATCTGCGCGTACACCGTAAGTAAAGGTAAAGTTGCCTTTCACCCATTGATCCTGAGCATACAAGCTGGTAAGACCTACATTGAATTTAGCTGGAGAATTGTTTAACAGATTTCCACGTGAATTGTCTGAGCTGCTGTATAAAGCCCTGATACGTGAAGGGTTGTCTGTCAAAAACTGAGCTACATTGTTATAGTCAATCCGACCGTTCCACGAGTTGATGAATACATAATTGATTTTATAAAACTCGTTATGCGTACCAACAGTGATCGTGTGATTGCCGGCGAAATATTTGAAGTTGTCTGTAAATTCAAATGTCTTTTGCTCCATGTTGAAAATACCAGCCTCACGGTTTGTTCCAAGGAGAACGTGTCCACCATTGATCCCGTTGATCTGCATTTGAGGAAAAATGTTGCTGCCCGTAGGATTACGTGAATCTTTAATGTCTGTGTAACCTACTATCAGGCTATTGCTTGCATTATTCCCAAAACGACTTTTCAACTCCGCTACTGTGCTGATATTGGTATTTTTCTGAATGAAGTCATAGTTGCCAAATTGGAACTCCAGTGTGGTGCGATCAAGATTACTTGCCTCGGAAATAATTGAGTTGTTGCGAATTGCCAACGAGTGGTTTTTATTGATCACCCAGTCAATACGGTTGAAAAATTTAACGCTTTTTGAATAGATGTTATAGTTGCCAATCGCACCAGGATCGTAACCGCCTTTTGAGTTATAAGCAGTAGGAGCCAATTGTTCCAAATGAGTAACAATCTGTCCGGCTGTGGCAGCATCCAGGAAATAACCTTGTGCACCTGCAGGATAAAATTGCGGAACAGAGTTTTTGGTGATCTCTTCATTAGTGAACCAAAACAATTTGTCTTTAATAATTGGAAGGCCTAATCTGAAACCAGTTTGATAGTCATAATAAGAGCTATTGATGCTACCGTCACCTAATTTACCTGGGCCCTTATAATTGGCAGTAATTGCTGCATCTCTTCCAAAACCATAAACCGATCCACTGACGGTATTAGTTCCGCTGCGTGATACTGCATTGACGCTACCGCCTGTAAAGTTTCCAAGCGACACATCGTAGGGGGCAATCTGCACCTGCACTTGCTGAATTGCGTCCAAGCTGAATGAGTTTGTACGTGTGCTGCTTCCGGGTTGGTTAGCAGTTCCACTGAGACCACCCAATGAAGGGCTGAACCCAATGGCATCGTTATTGATCGCGCCATCCAACGTAATGTTGTTATAGCGGAAGTTGGTTCCCGCAAAAGAGTTATTGCTGCTTTGTGGAGTCAACCGTGTAAAATCTGAAAAGCTGCGTGATAATGTAGGAAGCGTTTGAATTTGCTCACGACCTACACTGGTACCGGTGCCTGTTTTTTCAGTGACGTCTTGATTTACGCCAACTACGGTAACTTCATTGAGTTGCTGAGCCTCCTCATTAAGGGTAACATCCAATTTTTGAGTTTCGCCCAGTTTTAGAGTAACATCATTGAATTGTTCGGTTTTATATCCCACAAAAGTTATAGAGATTTCGTAGGGTCCGCCGGGGTTAAGGTTAGGCAGGAAAAAACGACCTTCGGTATTGGTCACTACACCATACGATGTGTTTGTGGGTTTGTAAACAATCTGAACTGTAGCGCCAGGCAATCCATCTCCTTTTGGATCAGAGATTTTGCCGGTTACAGCACTGGTAGTTGTTTGGGCAATAGTTGCGGTTGCTCCTAACAAAGAGAAGGCAAACGCAAAAAGTAGAATTTTTTTCATGCAGCTTTAAATTTGCTGCAAAAGTGCACCGCCGGTGTTACTCCACTTGGTTCAGTATGTTACCAAATCATTAATAAGGGAAGCCGGGCTACCTTGGGATTTGGCTCAGGTTTTAAAAATGGCCTGGAACTGTCAAATACTCAGTTAAGCTTTTGAAAATTTAATATTAAGCCTGTAACTATTTATTAATGGGCACCCTGCCAAGGAGCGCTTTGATGATATCTGAAGTTTTCACATTGTCTGCCTCAGCTTCATAGTTCAGCAAGATACGGTGATTCATCACGTCAAGTGCCACTTCTTTGATGTCTTCGGGAAGTACATAGTCCCGTCCATCCATAAAAGCCATTGCTTTCGCCGAAAGGTTGAGGTTGATGCTGGCACGAGGGGAGGCACCGAATTGAATGTATTGTGCTTCTTTATCCAGTT
>JABDGP010000114.1:0-1894 GCA_013285945.1 Bacteroidota bacterium
TTACATTTTTTGCTAGATCATCGGCCACAGCCTTATCGAGGTGCGAGAATTGTTTACAATATTCACGGAAGTCGGCCATCATGAAATGTAAGAAACTCTAATTGGTATTCAATGATACTTTCATTTCTGACAAAACTAATCAGCCGTTTAAACCAGTGATTTCATTGACTACAGGTAAGGAAACTTTAAAAGTCGTGCCTTGCAACAGACCGCTATCAAATGTAATGTCACCGCCCAGCAGGTCAACGGCATTTTTTACGATGGAAAGCCCGAGACCATTGCCCTGAATGTGATTCGTATTAGTTCCACGATGGAATGGTTCAAAAATATTTAATTTATCCTTGTCAGGTATTCCTATCCCCCTGTCTTTAATTTCAAAAAAGAAATGAGCGTTATCACATGAAATTGTAAACTCCGTGATTTGTTCTTTAGCTGAAAATTTTATGGCGTTTGAAAGTAAATTCGAAATGATATCCCGCAGCAAGTTTTCGTCAGTGCAAATCCATTGGTTTATACATACAAATAGTACTTTAACCTCACGGGATTTTATCCTTTTTAATGCGTCATCAATGAATCCGTGAATTAACGGGCGCAATAAAACACGATTAAAGTTAACTTTGGCTTTGCCGGCCTCATTTCTGCCAATTAATAAGACGTCCTCCAGCAGGTAAGTCATTTGTTGAATCTGGTCGTTGATCAGATCGAGCTTTCCCAAAAAAGTATTTGGATCGATTCGGTCCTTATACTTTCTAATAAACCCAATCGCCAGGGAAATACTTGTCATGGGTGTACGAAACTCATGAGAAACTGTTGAAATAAATCTACTTTTCAAATCGGCTAGCTCGTGTTCTTTAGTCAAGGCTAGCTTTAATTCTCTGGTGCGTTCCTCCACCGTTCGCTCCAATTCAGCAGTATACTTAAGCTGGTACTCTTCAAGAAGTTTCCTATGCGTGATGTCGTTGTGGGTAATTACTACACTCCGTATCTTTTTGTTTAAAGGTAAAACAGTCATTATGAACCACCGTCTTTCTTTTTTAGAGTGACATGAATACTCAAGCGTGAAGCGAGTCAATTTTCTATTGATGACCTTTAAAATACCATTATACGCCGGACTTGCCTCTTTCTTGTTTTCACCTTTGCTGTTCTTAATCACCTCCAGATAGTTAGTCCCGATGGATGTGCGCTCTGGCAACCGGTTATGATGAATGCTATTCTTTTTTCCAAAATCAGTCCAGGCTTTGTTTACCGAAATAATTATTCCGGCTTTATCAATCACTGCGATGTGTGAGCTCACAGCATCGATGACCTGCTTGGAAAACAGTGATGCGTCATGGTGTTTGATCTTTTTCACTTTACTACCAAATGGATTGCAGTTTCAAAAATTGATTTACTAAGGTACAATTAATAAATTACTCTGTGCTGAACACAACTAGTAATCTCAGTAAGGCCCTTTAAGATTCATTGGTTGACAATCCCCTGATAAAAACCCTTTGTGTAAGCTTTCAAAAGTTCGATCCTTCTTCTTAGCAAATACTTTAAACAATTACCAGGAAAAGAAATAAGTACTGTGTAGAAAAGGCTCAGAGAAAACAGTTTTTTCGCAAGATGCTTTCGGCTGAGTAAAATTCTGTTACGTGTCATTAGGCGAACGCGAAACGGGTGCTCTTTGGGCATTGTCATGGATTCTTTGTGAAAAATCTCGGACGACGGAACAAACAAAATTTTATATCCTGCATTTCTTATTCTGATACTCCAGTCCAATTCTTCGAAATAAATAAAGAAGTCGTCATCCAAAAGTCCGATCTCATCTGCTACTTTTTTCCGGATCATAAAGGCGGCTCCATGTGCTGCATTGGTTGGTTCCACAGAACTGTAGCTCGTTGGATAATCAGAC
>JABDGP010000114.1:1904-3708 GCA_013285945.1 Bacteroidota bacterium
CTTACCCGGGTTTTGAAAAAATCGAATCAATGGAGAAGCTGCTCCTGCAAGTTGATCTGATTCCAGCGCCTCAACCATTGGCTCGAGAAATCCGGGCGCCACTTCGGTGTCGTTATTCAACAATAAAAAATAATCTCCAGTCGCCTGGCTCATCCCGGTATTATTTCCACCTGTAAATCCGTTATTTATTTTGTTTGAAATCATCTTTACTTCAGGGAATTGCGCGCTGATCAATTCCACCGAATTGTCTTTTGACGCCTGATCTACAACAATGATTTCAAGGTTGGGATAAGTGCAGCGCTGCAACGACTTTATACAGTCGATTGTTAGTGCCGGCTGATTCATGTTCAGAAGAATAATTGAAACACAAGGGTTTTTCATATTGATTGTCGTTTAGCCTTTTCCCAAATTGCACTTTGACTGCCATACCAATAGCGAATCAATCCGGCATAAGCAGCTGCATTCATCATCGCAAATTGAAAAGGAATACTTATTGTCTTTGGTAGTTTATCCTGATTGGTATAAAGAAGTCCAAGTGCAGCAAAAGCGTATGCTATTAACTGCACAGCAAAAAAATACTGACAGATCACTACACCATGAAAAGCCTGAAATGCTGTGAAGAAAAATATCAACGGTAACAAAAATGGCGTGACAGCCCAGCGCAAAAGCCGGTGGGACAGAAATTGAAAACTAAGCAGATTAAAGCGGGATGGGTTTAAAAGAAATAAAAAAATACCGATGGCCTGAAATCCTCCCGCGCAAATTCTAACCTTCCGTTTCCATTCTTCTTTTAAGTTAGCCGATGGCATTTCTTCTGCTACAGCATTGGGTTCGTAAATTACACGATATCCTTTTGCAGCAATATCCATCGACATTACAAAATCTTCAATGATTGTATTTGAAGGAAGTTTAATGAACAGCTCGCGTCGAAAGGAAAAAAGCTCACCGGCAGCGCCAACAACAGTGTTTAAATCGCTATCGAGTTTTTTCAGGTACGATTCATATTTCCAATAAAGCCCCTCGCCTTTGCCTGATGAGTCGCCTAAAGCCATTACCCGTTTCTCTCCTGATACCGCGCCTACTTTGGGGTCGTCATAGTGCCTCACAATGTTTTGAAGCGCCTGACGATTAAGCATGCAGTTTGCATCAGTGAGTACTACGATAGGAGAAAATACTCTATCCATAGCGCGATTAACTGCTGCAAGCTTTCCTTCACGCATCGGTAAGTGAAACACCCGAACGAGCGGAAGGTCATACATCATTTCTTCCGATCCATCACTTGAGCCATCCGTAACAAAGACGATGTCCAACTGATCAGCCGGATAATCAAGTGCATAACAATTGCGAAGTTTCTCCATCAGAATCTCACGCTCATTGTACGCTGCAATCAATATTGTTACTTGTGGGTACTCCATATCATTTGCTTTATTTTTCTCAGTTTCAGCATCACCCACATTACAAACCCATACCCTACATACGTGTAGAATACAATGGCTGTCAGAATTGTTATTGTTGAGTTCATATCAAGCGGCCATTTTTTCTTTTCTTATCATCCGAGCCCATGATGGTGGCATGTTTTTTTCGATCTCCACCTTTTCAAAAATCTGACCTGGCAATGCGCCGGTCTTTTTTGCCCAGATTGCCATTTTCGCCAACCCGGCTTCCAACGAAACATTTGAAAATAAAGAATGGAAGTACTGATGTGCTTTTTCATGAGAGCAATACGCGTGCAGTGTTTCTTTGCGAGCGTCTAGGTATTGAATTTCAGGTTTCACTCCCATTGCTTTTGCCACCTGAATAGCCA
>JABDGP010000115.1 GCA_013285945.1 Bacteroidota bacterium
AATAGCGGCTTTCTACGACAGCAAAAATTCACTCAAAGGAAACGATCAGCCTACAGGTGGCATTGGCTTCTTTGAATGTATTAATGACCAGCAAGCCGCATCTTTATTGTTCGATAGGTGCAAGCATTGGCTCCAATCTAAAGGAATGGAAGCCATGGACGGGCCGGTGAACTTTGGCAATCGTGACCGTTGGTGGGGTTTGTTAGTGGAGGGGTTTGAACTCGAACCAAACTATCAGTGCAATTATAGTCCCCCGTATTACAAAGATCTTTTCGAGGCTTACGGATTTCAGGTCTATTTTTATCAACTCACTTTTGGACGAAAGGTTGATGGCCCACTGGATGATAAACTTTATTATAAAGCTAACCTCATCGCTCAAGATCCGGATTATCGATTTGATTACATTAGAAAGAAGAATTGGAACACCCTAGCGGGCTTGATAAGAACCGTGTATAATAAGGCATGGGCAAACCGAGGCGAAATACCAGAGCTGACAGATATCCAGGCAAAACTGATTGTAAAACAGATGCAGCCTATTATGGACGAAAAACTGGTTTGGTTTGGCTACTATAAAGATGAACCAATTGCGTTCTTACTCGCATTGCCAGAAGTAAACCAGATATTCAAATACGTTAATGGAAAACTGGATTTCCGGATCGGGTCTTTGAAAATTGCGATATTTAATTGCGTTGGAGACAAGGTTGCGAAAAATCTCAGCTATTCTCCAACGATCACTGAAGAAGGGGACACCTTCAATCACCACATGACGTTTGATTTGATCAGCACCTTTTAAATAACTTAAATCTGTAAAAGTCTGTTCAACAAGATTTTTGAAATTGATCGCTTCAATTTTTATTTCCAGCTTCAGGTTTTTGGAATGACTGAGCACGTCAGTTATGAAGTGATCCAGCTGATCTACCTTTTGGCCGATTACATTAAGATATTCAATAGGATTATCGTTGTTGCCGGGCATGCGTGCCAGGTTCACTAATCCTAGTATTGACGAAAGCGGTGCGCGCAAATCGTGCGAAACCTTGTAAACAAAGTTGTCGAGTTCGGTATTGCGAACTTTTAGTTCTTCTTCTACTTTCTTTTGCTCGGTAATATCAACATATACACCAAATATGCCAATCGTTTTATCTTCAAAGTGAACCGGCAAGCCATAAATAATTACCGAAAGGAATGCGCCGTCTTTTCGTTTGCGCTTGGTTTCAAGACGCACGACTTGCTGTGAGGAAATCAGCGTATTTAGGTCATTGCCCTCGGCTTCAAGTACGTCGGGCACGATCGTTTGATTCAGACCCTTGCCTTTTAATTCGTCAAAAGAATAACCGAATAATTTTTCAAAACCTGGGTTGACATGAGCGACGTTGCCTTCGCTATCAAGCATCACGATTGCCATGGGCGAAACGTGAAATAACTGCGAGAATAGCGTTTCTGATTTTTTTACGGCTAACCGACTCTCCTTTTGTTCTGTAATATCTTTGACGATGATTTGAATAGCTGGCTTGCCATGATAGGTAAAGGGATACGATGAAACTTCAACATCAATTATTTTGCCGTCCAGACGCACGTATTTTTGCTCCATTGCGGGCGCCGATTCACCATTTAGTGCTTTCGTGGTACGGGCTACAGCAAGGCCATGAAAATTGGGGTGAACAAACTCAATAAAACTTCTGCCTATCAAATCTTCAGGCTTCTCAGCAGCCATCATTTGGGCGCCCGAAATATTAATGAACGCCAATTTGCCTTCACTCAAAACAGCAATGCCTAACGGCAAATGCTCTACCAAATCGCGATATCGCTGTTCATTTTCGCTGATATCTTCATGGATTTTAGGGTGCGAAAGATGGGCTCCTCGCCCCGAAGGGTTGAGCTCAGTTAGGTTTTCGGGTGTGTGCAGGCGTGCAAACTCTTTTTTAGCCATGTATTGGAAGTCTACAAGCGAGCAATATAGGAGTTTGTCACGTTCAAAAAATCAGTTGATAAAAAATAATATTACGCAAGTTCCTGTGGATCAGAAATAAAATTGTGAATAACGCGCCAAATGGGCTTTTTTCTTTCATGAAATACCCATTAAAAAATTCCCGAAAACTTTTGTTTGAGCAATAAATGAGATTGAAACCATTAACTTAAATCTCCTCTTTCAAGACTAATTGAAGTCACCTTTCCAATAAGTTCTATATAAGCAATGATAAGTCCGTTTAAAACTGAGGAAGGCAACTCACTTCTTTGCACAACAATTACTGCAATGAATTTAAAAAAATTAGTTAGTGACTTTTTGCATTGGTTTGCCTTGGCCCTATCTGCGGCTCTATTCCTGCTGTTGCTTTCATTATTGTAAAAGCAATATTGCCAAGACTTATTAATTTTTAAACTCGATTACACTTTTCTCAATAATATCACAGCACTCGTGAACTTGTTCCTCTGTGATCACAAGTGGTGGAGCCAGACGAATGATGTTGCCGTGCGTTGGTTTTGCGAGTAGTCCATTTTCGGCAAACTTCAGGCATAGATTCCAGGCGGCCTCACCTTCTGACGAGTCATTAATAACGATCGCATTGAGTAAACCTTTACCGCGTACCAGCTTTATCAATTTAGTTTTCTTGATTAGGGCATTCAGACGATCGCGGAAAACCCCTCCAAGCCGTTCGGCATTTTCAGACAGCTTTTCGTCTTTTACTACCTGAAGGGCCTCGATGACCACGGCCGCTGCCAGTGGGTTGCCACCAAAAGTGGAGCCGTGCTCACCCGGCTTTATTGTCAACATGATTTCATCATCAGCAAGCACGAGTGAAATTGGCATCACTCCGCCAGACAATGCTTTACCTAAAATCAATAGATCGGGACGAACGTTTTCGTGATCGCATGCCAGCATTTTGCCCGTGCGCGCAATTCCGGTCTGGATTTCGTCCATCATTAAAAGCACATTGTGTTCCTTGCAAAGCTTTTCTGCAGCTTTGAGATAGCCATCGTGGGGGACATAAACTCCTGCTTCACCCTGGATTGGTTCAATCCACAAGCCACAAACATTCTTATTGGCCAAAGCTTTTTCCAGTGCTGCTACATCATCATAGTCCACGATTTGAAACCCTGGCATGAATGGTCCGAAATTTTTAGTAGCAGATGGATCTGTAGATGCTGAAATAATGGTCGTTGTGCGGCCGTGAAAATTTTGTTTTACCGCAACAATTACTGCTTTATTATCTTCGATTCCTTTTTTGGTGTAACCCCACTTACGCGCCAACTTGATAGCAGTTTCGTTTGCCTCGGCGCCGCTGTTCATAAATAAAGCTTTATCGTAACCGAATGTTTCGCACACAAATTTTTCGGCAAGTCCGAGCTTGTCATTATAAAAAGCACGAGAAGTAAGTGTCAGCTCTTTCGCCTGACTAATCATAGCGTTAATGATTCGCGGATGACAATGCCCTTGGTTGACGGCACTATATGCTGAAAGAAAATCGTAAT
>JABDGP010000116.1 GCA_013285945.1 Bacteroidota bacterium
GAAGGATTTTCGTTGGGAACATTGTGCGTGATTGATAATAAGCCGCGTGAACTTACTGAAACTCAGCTTGATTCTTTGCGGGCATTATCTAATCAGGTAGTTAAATTGTTTGAGTTTAGAAAAACCAACGCCATGCTGTTGGAGAGTCAAAAAGAAATCCAGACAAGGAATGCCGAGCTCGAGCAATTTGCCTATGTAGTCTCGCCAAGTACATTAATCCTTTCAACATTGATTTCAGTAAAATCCGAAATTGTTCCACTCCGGCCAAAAGATGTCAAGCCAACGAAGATTACAAAGCCAATAAGCACAAGGTTAGTTGCAACTAAAAATCGTACTAATGTGATTGAGTTTTTCATGACATTAAATTAAATCTTAAAGGATTACGGGTTGTACATGGGCAAATCTGTGAATCAAATTAGTTTTGTTCGTCATTCCCGGTCTATGGCTGCTTAAAAGCCAAAGCTAATTTAAGTGTTTTCTGCCCCTTATATACCGGTGATGCTACTTATCAACAAAGGATAAATTTGAAATGACTGTAGTCTTTACTCTTCCCAGGTATTTAGAAATCTCGTCGGGATAGTTGTGGATGTTATTAAGGTCTTCGCGTTCTGTTATATTAATAAGTCTCATTGCATAGCTAACATCTCTTGATATTTGCTCGCCTTGCTCCATTTCAATCTTTAGCAACTCAACTTTTATTTCCCTTATTATTTTTACGAAAAACGGAATCGATTTATACGTTAGGTCAGTGTGGTCTTTGACTTCATTATAGAGCAGTTTCAATTTAGGGTAAGTCATTCCATGTTTTTTCATCACGCTATCAATAATGTTTACCCTAAATATACCTTATATCTCGTTGTGGGGTCAGAATTCACTCAGTGCTATTTGGCCAAGTAAGGTAATATTCATACCATTTTCGTATTTCTTTAATCCGATTAAAGTCCTAACTTCATTACATCCTACAAAATCCCGATTAAATACCTGTCAAAATCAAACGCTATGAAACTCAACTCTTCATTTAGATTTTTAATGCTCGTCATATTCATTGTGACCGGTAGCTATTTGCATGCACAAAAAATAGGCTTGCTCCTCGACAGTTATGTTACTGACCGATGGTACCTAGATCAAAAGTTATTTATGGACAAGGTGAAAGAACTTGGAGGAGAAGTGCAAATAGAAGTAGCCTACGGAGATCCCGCAGAGCAACTAAGGTTAGGAAAGAAACTGATTACCGATGGAGCCAAAGTACTTGTGATTGTACCTGTAGACGGAGTCAAATCTGCAGAGATAGTTCAGGAAGCGAAGCGTGCTAATGTGCCGGTCTTATCTTATGATCGGTTAATTGATTCAAATGACATTGCAGTTTACATTTCCTATAATAACGAGAAAGTAGGCGAACTCCAGGCTCAATATGCGCTCACTAAAATCCCGCAAGGCAAATTCCTATTGTTAAATGGTCCCGTGACTGACAACAATGCGATACTTTTTCGCAACGGTCAACTCAAAGTATTAAAGAAAAGCATTGACGAAGGAAAGATAAAACTCGTAGGTGATCTAGTGATGCCCGATTGGGGAGAAATAGGAGCTCTGATGAAAGTCGATGAGTTTCTGTCGACCAGCAAGGAAATGCCGGACGCAATAATTGCTGCTAACGATGCTCTTGCAAGTGGTGCCATTGAAGCGTTCCCCGGAGACTTGAAAGGAAAAGTTCTGATTACCGGCCAGGATGCAGATCTGTCTTCGTTGCGGTTTATTATTGCTGGTAGCCAGGCGATGACTATATATAAACCAATAAAACCAGAAGCACAATTGGCAGGAGAAGTTGCAATGAAACTAGCCAAAGGTGTAAAGATTGAAGGAGCAACAAAGTTGAAATTCGGAGCGGTTGAAGTAAATGCCATCCTCCTTAATCCATCTGTTGTGGATAAATCAAATTACAAAGAGACTGTAGTAAAAGATGGTCACGTTTCACTTTCTGAACTAATGGATAAGAAATAGATAGTTGGAACTTAGGTATTAGGGGCATCATGCCCTTGATTCGTGTCCTTCACGCCCCCGAACATGGCAGTTGCATATTTACGAGCAAGCAATATGTGAATTATGCATGTTATACATTAAATAGTGTAACGAATCTCTGCAGGTATACTCCACTTTTGTATCTGATCGGAGTGTTCGTTTTAACCAAATAAAAATATTCAATTATGAAAACAACGTCAGTTAAATTACTGCTGTTCTCTGTCATTCTCTTTGGTGTTTCTTTATCTGCATCAGCACAGATATATGTAAAAGTACGCCCTGTCATGCCCATAGTGGTCCAGACCGAACGGCCTAGTGCTGCACATGTTTGGATTGGTGAAGAATGGAATGAAGAAGGAGGAAACTATAGATATTCAGGAGGTTACTGGGGCAATCCTCCACATCCTGGCGAGCGGTGGTATCCAGGCCATTGGAATCATCACAGAACGCACGGTGATCAGTGGATCCGTGGTGGCTGGAGAAGGTAGAAGAATTAATAAGTAGCTTTAATGTCGAGGCGACCCGAAAGGTTGCCTCGTTGCTTTACTCAACAGGACTAAATTCTCAGCCTATTAGCTTTTAATATTGAATCTGAACGTAGAACCCACACCTGGTTCCGAATCTACATGGATCGACCCACCAAGTTTTTCAATTAACTTCTTAACTGTCGAGAGCCCGATACCCGTTCCGGTATTATTAAACCGGTCTTTAGTTCCTAGTGTAACAAACGTTTCAAATATTTTTGAAAACTGATTTCTATCAATCCCAAGTCCGTTGTCCTTAATAGTAAACTCATAAAAACTACCTTCATCCAATATCTCAATCTCTACTTTTACATTGTCCTTGTCATTGTATTTAATTGCATTGCTGATCAGGTTTGCTAAAATCTGTTTAATGGCAATCTCATTTGTATTAATCGATGTAAGTTCTGACTTATAGTTGATCTCAAACTCACATCTGGGATCCAGAAGTTCTCGTAGTTCCTTAAACAGTGTGTCAATAGCTATCACTCGTTTATCTTTTACGGTAATGTTTACCCCGATGTAATGAGAAATAATTCCATCAATCAGATTTTTGAGACGATGAGAGGAGTTTGCAATATGAGTAATAACTTGCCCTCCTGTTTCATCCATTTTCTCCTTTTGTTCTTCTTTTAGAATTGTCGTTAAGGCAATAATGTTGTTCAAAGGCGATTTAATGTCGTGCGAGACTACATAGGCAAATTGCTCGAGCTCGGCATTCCTTGTCTGGATTTCTTTTTGACTCTCCAACAGCATGGCGTTGGTTTTTCTAAACTCAAACAATTTAACTACCTGATTAGATAATGCCCGCAAAGAATCAAGCTGAGTTTCAGTAAGTTCACGCGGCTTATTATCAATCACGCACAATGTTCCCAACGAAAATCCTTC
>JABDGP010000117.1 GCA_013285945.1 Bacteroidota bacterium
CATGTCGCCACTGTTAAAATCGGTAGAGGATGCCGGTGTTGCCGGGATTAAAAAGAAAAGAAATCCAGGTGCGCTTCCGCCATCCGATTTTTTTGAAGGAACCGAAGACTTACGCCGGGAGTTTGCGAAGCTGATTAAGGCAAATGACCCCAGGCGAATTGTAATCATTCCATCAGCTTCGTACGGACTCTCAACTGTAGCCAATAATGTAAGAGCCGATCATACGCACAACATAATTGTTGCTGCAGAACAATTTCCCAGCAATGTTTATCCCTGGTTAAGGCTGCAACAGGAAAAAAAATTGCAACTGAAGACGGTTTCTCCTCCTGATGATTTAAAAGATCGGGGAAAAATTTGGAACGAAAATATTTTGAATGCGATAGACAAGAATACCCGGGTTGTGGCTTTGGGAAATGTGCATTGGGCAGACGGAACAAAATTTGATTTACGTGAAATAAGAAAACGAACCAACGAGGTAGGGGCACTTTTGATCATTGATGGAACTCAGAGTGTTGGGGCATTGCCCTTTGATGTAAGCTTGATTCAGCCCGATGCATTGATTTGCGGTGGATACAAATGGCTGCTAGGCCCTTATTCTATTGGTCTGGCTTATTATGGAAATTATTTCAATGGCGGGAAGCCGCTGGAGGAGAATTGGATCAACAGGAAATTCAGTGAAGACTTTAGCGCGCTGGTCAGTTACGAAGAGGAATATCAGCCTGGTGCTTTGCGTTATGAAGTGGGTGAGCATAGCAACTTCATCTTAGTACCAATGCTGACGGCTGCACTCAAGCAAATTAATGAATGGAAACCTGAAAATATTCAGGAGTATTGTGCTGATATCACCCGCGAGTCAATCGAACAACTTCGCGAAGCAGGTTTTTGGATTGAAGATGAAAAATATCGCGGACACCATTTGTTTGGCGTAAGGCTGCCACAAGACCGAAGTGTTGAAAAGATAAAGATCCAACTTCAGAAACATAAGATCTCCATCTCGTTCCGGGGTAATGCGCTTCGGGTTTCTCCGCACTTGTACAATTCGGAAGGGGATTTAAAGAAATTGGTGAGGGTGATTACCTCCGCTTAATCAACTTTAAGCCGGCCTATTGGTTTAAATTTCTCGAATACGCTTTCGGTATGAGGCGCATCTTTTAATTCGTCGGTGAGGTCTTGCCCGGCCCAGTGCTCATAATGATTCCCCGTCCGCCAAAGTCGCGAACTTGTTACATCATAAATCAGTCCTTTGTAGGCAATCCAAACATCAGGTTTATCCTGGCCATTGCGCAATGCCAACTGGGCCTTGGAATATTGAGTGAGTTGCTCCATCAACGGGAAGTGAGATGGCTGTAATCTTTGATCAGCGTGCTGATAAATAATTCAGGCGACAGGTCCGTTTGGATGCCCAATTGTGATTTTATTTTTTCGATAACTGCCAGCAATGGTTTTGAATTTCCGTGAATCATTTCCGCTTCAAGTGCGCGTTGCATTAGCTCGATATCGGTGGGATTTAGTTGTATTGCCTGACCAAAGGTAGGGGTATATTTTTCATCGGCTGTGATAAAAACCTGATTGGCTGTAATCTCTCTTTGCTCCGTTAGTTTGACAACCGATGTTCCGGCCACCACATCACCCAATCGTTGACCTTTGCCACCGGCTGCTACTACAATTAATGCGATGGCCCCGCCGAGAATGTAAAAGTCAATAAAGCCAAAGATCCAGCGCAAGATAAAATCTCCTACCGAAGCACGTGCTCCGTTCAGCCGCATCACCTGGATTTTCATTAAGCGCTTTCCGGGAGTCTGGCCATTCATGAAGATTTCAAATAACAAGGAAAAAAAAAGCCACGGCAGAACAAGTACGGTGATCCAAATCCAGGGAATGTTCAAATTTATTCTGGCGAAAACAGCAACGATGGCAATAGTGTAAACGATCAGAATAAGCCGGTCGATCATATAGCCAAGAATCCGCTCACCGGCGCTTGCGACAGGATATTGAATGAAAACATTCTGGGTTGTATTGACGGTAATCGTTTGCATAGAAACTGTTCAAAAATACGTGTATCGATTTAAGGTTTAACTATTAACTTTCACAAAAAAGTAAGACCTATGAAAATTCTTTGTTCGGGCGCTATAGTATCCATGTTTCTAGTGATTGGATGTTCTGAAAAAAAGCCCGTTGATCGAATGACTGATCAACAACTCCATGAATATGCAAATGAACTGGCCCACAAATTCATTATTACCGATGGCCATGTGGACTTGCCTTTTAGATTAAAAGAAAGTAATTACACTTCAGATAGCATTGCTATCCTGGTTTCTACCAAGAAAGGAGATTTTGATTTTGAGCGGGCTAAAAAAAGGAGGTCTTAGCGCACCGTTTATGTCGATTTACATTCCGGCTTCTTATCAGAAAAAAGCGGATTATGGAAAATCACTGGCTGACTCCCTTATTGATATGGTGGAGGGAATAACGAAACAACTTCCCGACAAATTTGCGCTTGCCAAAACTCCCGCTGATGTAGATGCCAATTTTAAAGCAGGGAAGATATCACTGCCGATGGGAATGGAAAATGGTGCTCCGATAGGAAAGAACTTGAGCAACGTCAAATATTTTTATGACCGGGGAATCCGCTACGTTACAATCACGCATGGAAAAGATAATCAGTTTTGTGACTCCTCTTATGATACGCTTCATACATGGAGTGGATTAAGTCCCCTGGGGAAGGAGTTGGTGAAAGAAATGAACCGGGTAGGAATAATTATAGACATATCTCATGTTGATGATAGTACTTTTTATCAGGTCATGCGATTATCGAAAGCACCATGCATTGCTTCGCACTCTTCCTGCCGTTTTTATACGCCTGGTTTTTTTCGCAACATGACAGATGACATGATTGAATTGCTGGGCAAAAACGATGGAGTAATTCAAATTAATTTCGGCTCGACTTTTCTTGACTCTGCAGTGCGTGCTCAAAATGAAAAGAACAGAAAAAATCTTCAGGCGGTGCTCAAAACTAAAAATTTAAAAAGTACAGACTCACTGGCCAAACCAATTGTTGAGCAATTCAAAAAAGAAAACCCTTCGCACTATGCTGATGTTGAAACTGTAGCCAACCATATTGACCACGTGGTGAATCTGGCAGGCATTGATCATGTTGGCATAGGTTCTGACTTTGATGGCGTGGGAGACAGCTTGCCCACAGGACTCAAAGATGTATCCGGATATCCGAATTTGATTTATGCGTTGCTCAAGCGCGGCTATTCCGAAGGTGATATTGAAAAGCTGTGCTATAAAAATGTGTGGCGTGTGTGGAACAAAGTAGAAGAA
>JABDGP010000118.1 GCA_013285945.1 Bacteroidota bacterium
CACAGCGAGGAACGAGCGAGGACTTGTAGCGTCCCGAAGTATCGGGAAGCCCGGCCCGAGGCACGAGGGGCTGCCCAAAATTAAAATTTATCAACCACGAAGAGGGCAGAGTAGTGATGACAGGAACTTCACCAGAGTATCAATACCATCTGAAAGACCACCTTGGCAATGTGAGAACCACCTTCACGACTCAAAGAGCCGTAGACAACTCTATAGGAACCTTTGAGGCCGCTAATTACAATACAGAGCAGAGCCTGTTCTTGCGATACGATGATGCACGAGTAATTAACTCTACGTTATTTGACCATACCTATTATCATCAAACACCACCGACAGCCGGAGCATTTAGCGAGCGACTCAGCGGCTCAGCAAACGAAAAGACAGGCATAGCACGATCGATAAGCGTAATGCCGGGAGATACAGTGAACCTAACAGTCTATGCCAAATATGTAGACCCGGCAAACAGCAACAACACAGCAGCACTCACACAATTCCTGGCACAAATAATAGCAGGCACAGCGAGTGCGGGAACGGTAATAGACGGACCGAACTATTCAGTGAATGGAATAACTCCGTTCCCTTACACAGGACTTGCAGGTGAAGGCAACAGCACGGGCACAGGGCCGAAAGCGTACTTGAACTATCTGGTGTTTGACCGTAACTTCGTATTTGTGAACGGAGGCTATGTACAAGTAAGCACAGCAGCAAGAGAAGATGGCACGAATGTGCCACACCAGCAACTCACTGCCCAGGTAATCATCACCCAGCCTGGTTATGTTTACACATACCTCTCAAACGAATCAACATCACCGATAGAAGTCTACTTCGATGACTTTACGGTGCAGCAGATCAAATCACCTGTAGTACAGCAAGAGGATTTTTATCCATTCGGGTTGAAATTCAACTCCTATCAAAGAGAAAAGTCTGTACCTAATACGATCAAGTTGTTCCAAGGTCAGGAGCATGTTGATGATCTTGGACTGAACTGGGATCAGTTCAAATGGAGGAATCATCAACCAGACATTGGAAGGTTCTTTAACGTTGATCCACTCTCAGAAAAATACTACTATAACTCTCCATATGCTTTTAGTGAGAATAAGGTAGTGGCGCATGTGGAGTTAGAGGGACTTGAAGCTGAGAAAATTAATGCTGAAGATTTAGAGGGTGCAGTAACCAATGGATTAAATATCAGTTCACCGCTTAGCCAATTCCATTTGGATGCTGAATTTAAAGGAGATGCTACTAATGGAGTTCCATTTAAATTTTCAAAACCAGAGTCATCTGAATATTTAGAGACTACACATATGAAAATAACTCAACCTGTCCAAGGGCAAGGAGGTGGGCCACTCCCATATACATTGACAAGCGAGGAAAAAGCGGCAACTAGTAAAAAGGCATCTTCTGCTATTTCTAAAGTTATTCAAGCCGCCAAAACTAGTTTCAAACCTAAAATCAATGCCAGCCACTTTAAATCGGAGGAAAAGAGTAAATCTCAGCAAGAAAAGAAACCCAAATCTGAGACTGATAAAAACCCTGAAAAACAACAGGAAAAGAAGCCAGAGCCTGAGAAGAAGCCAAGCAATGCTACTTCCGGGAGTGTAACTAATCTGTCGAATGGTTCTGAACAATTATAAATGATGAATGTTAAAAAACAATCTGAGCTGGCTTTCACCTGCTCAATTTTAGCTTGCTGCATTTTTAGCCTAGCCACTGGAACGTGCATGGGTTTTATAAAAAATCAAGGTGATACGTCCCGAGTCAATTTTTTATTAAAAAGCGGGAGGAAGAATTACTATTTAGGAAATTTTCAAGTGGCAATTCTGAATTTCAAACAGGCCATCCAGATTGAACCGTCCAATTCAAAAGCGTACCGCTTTAAAGGAGACGCTGAAATCGAAATTAGTTATTATGATAGCGCCATTAAGGATTATACCAAAGCTATATATTTAAATCGAAACGACACTTTGGCGTACAAAGGTAGGGCAGAATCGAAGCGCTATAAGATGGATGCGGATGGCGCAATTCGAGATTATGACAAAGTAATTGAATGGGATAAAACAGACCCTTTAATGTATTACGGTCGTGCGGACTGTTTATATAGGCTTATGCAATTCAAACAAGTGATAGTGGATGTATCACTTGCTCTTGAGAAGTGGGGCCAGCGACCTCATATAGAAGAGGCTTATAAGCTAAGAGGGAATTCTTATTTACGAGTAAGGGAATATTTAGAGTCTATATCTGATTTTAACTCATATTTTAAGTTCGGAGGGGCGGACCCATCTTGCTATCAAAGAAGAGGGCTAGCATACTCTTTACTTTATACTAAAAGAAATGCTCATTATGCTGACAGCGCTATTTCAAATTTTAAGAAAGCTGTTTTTTTGAGCCCTAATAGACCAGACGGTTATAGGTCGCTTGGTTCTGTATATGCCCAAATGAAGGACTCAATACATGCCCGAGAAAACTTTGAGAAAGCTTTTAACTTGGATTCAACAGACGGGTATACTTTATTGCTATGGGCACATGGTGAAATCGCAATCCGGAATTTCAAGCGCGCAATAGATTTATTTGAAGACGCAAATGGAAAAAAACAACAGTTTAACGCCGAGGATTATTACGATTATGGCATATCATTGTGGGGTGGAAGGCGAGACACCCTATCGGCGTTAGCAAATTTTGAAAAAGCTGAAAATATCGATGGCAAGCTTTATAATCTTTACAGGTCTAGGTTTGAACTTCTTTTTGGAGTTCCACGATATAGCGATATCGCTATTAAAGATATAACTCAGTTGATGAAAGCATATAAAAACCCAAAATTAGTCGGAGAACTATATGCAGCAAGAAGCTTCACTCGGATCCAAATCAAAGATTTCGTAGCGGCAAAACTGGACATTGAAAAGGCGATTGAGCTTAGCCCAAGTGAGCCCATTAATTATATTATACATGGTTTTTTACGGTTTATTACCAATGAAGACGACCAATTGACTTTGCAGGACTATGATAAGTCAATCAGTATTAATATGAATTTTGCTCAATCATATGTTATGAAAAGCTACTTGTATCGTGAAAGAAGCAACAAGGATAAGGCATGTCAAAATTTAAATCTCGCAGAGAAGCTTGGAGCAAAAGTACCAGTTGGAGTAAAGGAATATATATGCAACGGTAAGATTTTAAGCAGTAGTAAGGACTCTGCTCTTCAATTTGTAATTT
>JABDGP010000119.1 GCA_013285945.1 Bacteroidota bacterium
GGATAGATTTTAACATTTTTTCCAAGTCGGGTGCCTTCCCAAAGTACGGCGTTGGCGCCAATCCAGCAGCCATCGCCGATTACTACGTCACTCTTAACTGTGGCAAAAGGCTCGATAGTTACATTGTTGCCGATTTTTGCCTCCGGATGTACGTTGGCTAGGGGATATTGACTCATAAATCTTTTCTAACAATACTGGCAGTCATGGTACCTTCACATACCAATGTGTTGCCGACATAACCACGACCTGTCATCTTTGCAATACCTCTTCGAATAGGAGCGAGCAGGTCACACTGAATTACCAAAGTGTCGCCTGGTAATACCATTTTCCGGAAACGGAATTCATCGATGCCTAAAAAGTATGTCCAGTAGTTTTCAGGATCAGGCACAGTATTTAAAACCAAAATTCCGCCGATCTGCGCCATGGCTTCAACCTGAAGAACACCTGGCATTACAGGGTTACGCGGAAAGTGACCCTGAAAATAGTTTTCGTTCATTGTTACGTTCTTCACGCCTATCACCCGCTCCTTATCTAAGTAGATGATTTTATCGATAAGCAGAAAGGGATAACGGTGTGGCAGAGTCGCGGTGATCTTATTAATATCCATTACCGGTGGGAGTGATGGATTGTATTTTGGAACACCTTTTTTGTCGGCCTCCTGCATTGATTTCTTAAGCTTCTTCGCAAATGCCACATTGGCCGCATGACCAGGCCGTGCTGCAAGTATCTGTGCTTTCAGAGGCCTTCCTGCCAAAGCGAGATCGCCCATGATATCCAGAAGTTTGTGACGTGCTGGTTCGTTGTTATAACGGAGTTCAATATTGTTGAGGATTCCTTCTTTTTTAACTTCAACCTTAGGCTTGTTGAGCATCCGTGCGATGTTATCCAGTTCATGCGGCTCTACGATACGGTCAACAATCACTATGGCATTATTGAGATCGCCGCCACGAATAAGGTTATTCTTGTAAAGCATCTCCAGTTCATGCAAGAAACAGAACGTTCGGCATGACGCGATCTCTTTTTCAAATTGCTGAATGCTGGTAATCGAAGCATGCTGACTGCCAAGTACGGGGGAATTGTAATCTACCATTACCGTAACACGATAGTCGTCTAGAGGTAAAGCAGCGATTTCTACATTTCGGGCTGCTTCGCGATAGAATATAGAGTCTTGAACTTCGAAAAAATCTCTAAGTGCATTCTGTTCTTCTGTTCCTACTTCCTTCAAAGCATTTACAAATTGAATAGAACTTCCGTCCATAATAGGAGCTTCGGGTCCATCCAACTGAATAAGTACGTTGTCTATTTCTAAACCTACTAAAGCGGCCAGCGTATGCTCAATTGTACTTACACGAGCACCGCTTTGCTCAATGGTCGTGCCTCGTGATACATCTACAACACGATCACAGTCGGCTTCGATGATTGGCGAGCCTGGAAGGTCGACTCGCTGGAATTTAATCCCGTGATTAGGCTTTGCAGGAACGAAAGTCATGGTAGTCTGCACACCGGTGTGAAGCCCTACGCCTGAGATAGTTACCGCTTTCTGAATGGTTTGCTGCTTGTGGTTAAGCATTTCGTTTTAAAAAAAGTCCCGCAAATTTAAGGCAATTAAGAGATTATCCAAAAAAGAGCTTTAGACCCTGAAAGTGGTCTACATCGCAAATAGTTTCTAGTTTTACAAGATACTAGATTGCCGCTTAACATCAGATTTTTAAAATAAAAACTTAAACTATGTCAGTGTATCTCGCAGAATTTTTTGGCACTTTTTTGCTCATTTTATTGGGTGACGGTGTTGTGGCTGGTGTTGTACTAAGAAAATCAAAATCCGAGAATGCCGGCTGGCTCACCATTGTGATTGGATGGGGCGTGGCGGTTACTTTGGCAATCTACGCCGTGGGAAATATTAGTGGAGCACACCTCCATCCGGCAGGTACGTTGGATCTGGCATTCAACGGAAGTCTCGCGTCTGATCAGATAGCCGGCTATATCATTGCTCAAATGGCAGGCGCTTTTGTCGGGGCAATATTAGTTTGGCTTCATTACTTACCTCATTGGAAGGAAACAACAGATGCAGATGCCAAACGTGCCGTATTTTGTACCGCCCCAGCTATCAGAAATGTTTTTTCGAATCTGATAAGCGAAATTATCGCCACAGCTGTCCTTGTATTAGCGTTGCTTTTCCTCGGAGCAAACGAATTCACTCAGGGTCTCAAGCCGATTGTGGTTGGGCTTTTGATTGTTGTGATTGGCTTGGGACTTGGAGGTACGACTGGCTTTGCAATCAACCCTGCCCGTGATCTTGGCCCTCGAATCGCTCATTTTCTTTTACCGATTCCGGGGAAGGGAAATTCAGATTGGAGTTACGCATGGATACCTGTGGTTGGACCGTTACTTGGCGGGTTATTGGGGGCTTGGGTTTATGATCTTGTTTTTTGAAGGGAATATTGATTGATTTTTGATGACTTGCCGGATAGCCATACTCGGAGATTTTAATCCAGTTTATTCAACTCACCATTCCTTGAATGACAGTGTGCGTCAGGTAGTAAAAAAATTTAATGAAGATTTACAGTTGGACTGGATTGGAACTGACACTTTTAATTTCAAGACGGCATTTAGTAAACTTTATTCAGGACTGTGGGTAGCACCCGGATCTCCTTATAAGGATGCAGCAAATGTTATCAATACTATAAAGCATGCTCGTGAAAATGAAATTCCAACCTTTGGCAATTGTGGCGGCTTTCAGCACATGGTTATCGAATTTGCTCGTAATGTTTGCGGGATAACATATGCAGATCATGAAGAAATGAACCCTGATTCAGGAGAATTGGTAATTTCAAAATTGGCTTGCTCATTAAAGGAACAGGAGGAAGAGCTCACCATTACCGATACCAGTTCATTGCTCTCCCAAATTTTGAAGAGAGAGAAATTGATCGGTCGATATTACTGCAACTATGGAATCAATGAAAAATACGTTGATCAGTTAAGATCAAATGGCTTATCTCCCACGGCACGCTCAAATGATAATTCTATTCGGGCTTTTGAGATTAAGTCTCATCCGTTTTTTGTTGGTACACTGTTCCAACCGGCGCTTACATCTACTTTTCTTCAACCCGATCCGATTATTACAGCATTTGTTGAATTTTGTTTGAAAAGAAAATTTAGCCATAAATATGCAGTACATCATCGCCCTTGATCAAGGTACTACGAG
>JABDGP010000120.1 GCA_013285945.1 Bacteroidota bacterium
CCTTCGGCGTGGTTGTACACGGTAGCAAAAAATAAGGCTCTCGATTTTATCCGCAGTCGCCAGCGGCATGAAAAAATTCATTCAGAAATTGCAAAGGCAGTCCATTCAGAGTGGGCACTGCCGGCTTCAGTCAATCAATTGTTTTTAGAACATGAGATTGAAGACAGTCAGCTTCGCATGATGTTTGTGACTTGTCACCCGGCCATTCCTGAAGAGTCTCAAATTGCGCTTACGCTTAGAACACTCGGCGGGCTCAGCGTGCGCGAGATTGCAAATGCTTTTCTTTCAAATGAAGAGACCATTCAAAAAAGAATTGCACGGGCGAAAGAGAAATTGCGCGATGAGAAAATCAGCCTGGAAGTTCCACCACCGCATCTTCTCGCCGATCGCATCGATGCGGTATTGAAAGTCTTGTATCTTCTTTTTAATGAAGGTTATCATCCTTCACAAAGCGCAGAGGAAGTGCGCGAAGATCTTTGTGAAGAAGCTATGCGCCTGACTTTCATGCTGGTGCAGAATTCGATCACATGCAAGCCCAAAGTGTTGGCGCTAATGGCTTTGATGAGTTTTCAGGTTTCACGATTTGACGCGCGCAATGGCTTGGATGGATTAATCACGCTTGAGCAACAAGACCGTTCACGATGGAATCAAAAATTAATTAATCAGGGATCTTCTTTTCTGGAAAAAGCTTCTGAAGGAAACGAAGTAAGTGAATATCATCTCGAGGCGGCTATTGCTTCTGTACACACTAAAGCTGAGGCATTCGCCAATACAAACTGGAATCAATTAGTAGTGTTGTATGACTTTCTTTATCAAATGAAACCAAGCCCTATCGTTGAATTGAACGGGGCTATTGCGATTGGTTATGCGCAATCCGATCAGGTCGGACTTGAAGCATTACAAAAAATAAGCGGCTTGGAAAGCAATCATTTCTATCACGCGGCAATTGGGAATTTCTATTGGAGGCTGAATGAACATGAACGTGCAATGGAGTTTTATCGGAATGCGTTAAGGACTGCCAATACTCCAACTGACAAGGATTTCTTGGAGAAGAGAATCAATGAAATTTCTTTGGAAAAATTAACTTAGCACAGAATCGATTTCTCTTTTTACGATTGCCTCTCGTTCATTCCAATTCCCTTTTACAGGAATGAATGAGATTTTCCTCTCCTCCAATTCACCTTTGAATACATTCATCATCGCGAGACGCTGTTCGCCTAAATCTCTTAAGCCATCGTCAACCCAAGGCACATCGATATCAAATAAAAAGTAACGATCGTAGTGGACTTGTTTTTCAAGTTCAAATAAAATCTTGGGTACAATCTTTAAATAATGTCGTGAATAGATTTGAGTAGTAATTAGGTCAGTATCGCAGAAAAGAATTTTGTTGGCTGTTTTACGTTTGGTTTTGATGCGATCAATCTGCGCATGCCCAATCCGAATAATGTCGTCAACCGTAAAACTGTTGGAGGTAATAATTTCACGAGCTACCTCAGGAACAAATTCGGTGTTATAGATCTCAGCCATCCGTTTGGCCATATTGGATTTACCCGTACTCTCGGGACCGTAGAAACAAACTAATTTAATATCAGTGAGCATGGATGCGATACGAACGAAACTCTTTTATCCAGTGCCAAAGCCCCCAAGCTGCGAGTACTGTCAGGACAAAATACTCTACGCTGTAAAATTTTGCGCCCTTCACAAAATATAAGACGGTGGCAACTAAATCAATGATGATCCAGAGAATCCAGCACTCAATTTTCTTTTGAATCATGAGAAATGTGGTGACAATACTCATCACAAGTATAAATGAATCGGCGTAGGGGAAAGAACTCGGCAAACTGAATAACACTGGAACCCATTCGTGCAGGTTGCTCGCCAAATATCCAAACAAAAAAGTGCCGGCTAAGCCAATCAAGGCAATCGCAGTAAACTGATTAAGCTTCATATAACTTACTTTCAGTTCTTTTTTCTTGTCTTCTTCTTCAGGTTGTGGATGTGCCCATCGCCACCAGCCAATTAAATTCGTGATGCAGAAAAAAATCTGAAGTACCATATCCGGATAGAGTTGGATTTGATAATAGAAAAAGAATGCCAGCACTACATTAATAACTCCAATGGGCCAGCTCCAGATGTTGGCCTTTGCCGAAAGCGCCACTGCAATCAATCCAAACATGACCCCGAAGAATTCGAGATAGCTCATCGGGTAGCCCAGCGCTGTGAAGAAAATCTTATTGATGCTGAAGAAATCCACGGCTAGAGCTTGATGCAAACATTTTTAGCTTCTGTAAAAAAGCGCAAGGCTTCCCACCCACCTTCACGGCCAACACCACTTTGTTTCATTCCGCCAAATGGAGTGCGCAAGTCTCGGTGCAGCCAACAGTTTACCCAAATGATGCCGCTTTTAACTTGATGTGAAACACGATGCGCGCGTTTTAGATTTTCTGTCCAGATGGTAGCGCTCAACCCGTAAGCAGTGCTGTTAGCTAAGCGAATTGCATCTTCTTCAGAATCGAAAGGCATGATGGTAACTACCGGGCCGAAAATTTCTTCCTGATTGGTTCGACATTTTTCATCAAGCCCCACAATCACCGTCGGCTCCATAAAATAACCATTGGCACATCTCCCTTCAATTTTTAATTGACTTCCACCAGCGAGAATTTTTCCGCCTTCTTCTTTTGCCAAACTGATGTATCCTAATACTTTTTTCAAGTGACCTTCAGAAACCATTGCTCCAAGCTGACTCGATTCGTTTAAAGGATCACCGACTTTAAGTTCTTTGGTACGCTTCACAAACTCAGCTACGAATTTGTCGTACAAACTTCTTTCCACTAAAATACGAGAGCCGCAAAGGCAGATTTCTCCCTGATTGGAAAATGAAGAAAGCAATGAAGTTTTAATTGTCTGTTCGAAATCGCAATCAGCAAAAACGATGTTGGGATTTTTTCCGCCCAGCTCCAGTGAAAGCTTTTTAAACATAGGTGCTGCCGTTGCAGCAATTTTCTTTCCGGTCACCGTTCCGCCAGTAAAAGAGATTGCTGTTATTTCAGGATGCTCGATAATTGCCTGACCGGCTTTTCCACCCACGCCATGAACAATATTTAAAACACCTGCCGGCAAACCTGCTTCGATACAAAGTTGTGAAAACAAAAATGCTGTCATTGGTGTGAGCTCAGATGGCTTACCGACAACCGTG
>JABDGP010000121.1:0-1615 GCA_013285945.1 Bacteroidota bacterium
GTTTCTTAAACAGGATTTTCTTTTCGCGCTCCAGTATTGTAGAAATCTGTAAACGAATAGCATTAGATCCGATGTCGATGGCAGCAAGTTTCAAAATAGAGCTTTATGCAAAATAAGCGTTTTCGTCATTTTAATTTATGAAGTTAATGTTGTTTCTTTGCAGTGCTTATCCAGAAAGACTGAGGGAAAGGGCCCGATGAAGTCTTAGCAACCTCCTGAACTAGGTGCTAACTCCCGTTCCAGTCCGATCGTTATCGGATCATGGATAAAGATGAGCGGCCAATCATACGGCTCTTTCTGGAATGGCTTAAACGACAGAAAGAGTGAAAATAGAAAACATACTAAAAGAACGTATCATGGTGCTGGATGGCGCTATGGGTACAATGATTCAACGTCATAAGTTGGAAGAGGCGGACTTTCGTGGTGAGCGCTTTAAAAATCATCCGCATCCGCTAAAAGGCAATAATGATTTATTGTCGATCACCAGGCCAGATATCATTAAAGAGATCCATCGACAGTATTTTGCGGCCGGAGCTGATATCGTTGAAACGAATACGTTTGGGAGTACGAGCGTTGCGCAAGCCGATTATCACCTTGAGGATATAGTTTACGACATCAATTTTGCAGGTGCTAAAATAGCTAAGGGGGTAGCAGATGAGTTCACAAAAAAAGAACCACATAAGCCTCGTTTTGTGGCTGGCTCGATGGGCCCAACAACTAAGTTAGCTTCCATGTCTCCGGATGTCAATAATCCGGGGTATCGCGCCATCACGTTTGATCAACTGGTTGTTGCATTCAAAGAGCAAGCTAAAGGCCTGATTGATGGTGGATCGGATTTATTGCTGATAGAAACCATTACTGATACACTCAACGCAAAAGCGGCCTTGTTTGCCGTACAAGAACTTTTTGATGAAACCGGAAAGCAAATCCCGATTATGGTTTCGGGAACAATCACTGATGCTAGTGGTAGAATATTATCAGGACAAACGACCGAGGCATTCTTGATTTCGGTTTCACATGTTCCTATGCTTAGTATTGGATTAAATTGTGCGCTTGGAGCTGCGGCTTTACGTCCTTATTTGCAGGTGCTAAATGAAAAGGCTCCATTCTTTGTTAGCGCTCATCCCAATGCCGGCTTACCAAATGAGTTTGGTCAATATGATCAGGGGCCGGATGAAATGGCCGCTCAGATAGAGGAATATTTGAAAGAAGACCTTATAAATATTATTGGCGGCTGCTGCGGATCCACTCCCGATCACATTCGGAAAATAGCTGAGGTTGCGGGGAAGTATAAACCAAGGCTGGTAGGAGGAATTAATAAGTCAATAGTTCAATGGAAGACCTGACGGATATTAAAGAATCAATTATGGTCAATGACCGGCCATTAAAGCTGAGTGGCTTTGAAGCAGTTACAATTACTGCGGCATCTAACTTTGTAAATATTGGTGAGCGCACAAATGTTACGGGTTCTGCAAAATTTTTAAAACTCATTAAGGAAGACAAGTTCGATGAAGCACTGGAAGTTGCGTTGGATCAGGTGCGTGGTGGTGCTCAGGTGATTGATGTGAACATGGACGAGGGCATGCTTGATTCTAAGTCAGCCATGACCCGATAC
>JABDGP010000121.1:1625-3176 GCA_013285945.1 Bacteroidota bacterium
CTTAACTTGATGGCATCTGAGCCTGAGATCGCTGCTGTTCCTGTAATGATTGATTCATCGAAATGGGAGGTCATTGAAGCTGGGTTAAAATGCTTGCAGGGAAAAGGGATTGTTAACTCGATAAGCCTAAAAGGAGGCGAAGCCGAATTTATTCGACAAGCTAAATTAGTTAAGCGCTACGGTGCTGCTACTGTTGTCATGGCCTTCGATGAACAAGGTCAGGCAGATACCTACGATAGGCGAATTTCTATTTGTAAAAGAGCGTATGATATACTTGTTAACGAAGTATACTTTTCTCCTGAAGATATCATCTTCGATCCTAATATTTTCCCTGTAGCCACGGGCATTGACGAGCATCGTAACTATGCCATCGATTTTTTTATGGCAACAAAATGGATTCGCGAAAACCTTCCGTATGCGCATGTGAGCGGTGGCGTTAGTAATGTTTCGTTTAGTTTTCGAGGTAATCAACTGGTACGGGAAGCCATGCATTCTGCATTTCTATTTCATGCAATCAGGAATGGCATGGACATGGGGATTGTCAACCCAACGATGCTGGAAGTATATGATGAAATTCCGAAAGAACTATTAGAACGCGTTGAGGATGTGTTATTGAATAGGAGAGAAGACGCCACCGAACGCCTGCTTGAATATGCTGAGACGGTAAAAGGCGCAGGCAAGAAGAAAGAGGTCGATGATGAGTGGAGGAATGGATCAGTGGAGGAAAGGTTGAATCATGCGTTGGTGAAAGGGATTATTGATTTTGTAGACGTTGACACTGAAGAAGCACGTCTGAAGTATGATAAACCGTTGCATGTTATTGAAGGGCCTTTGATGGCGGGGATGAATATTGTTGGAGATCTTTTCGGGGCGGGTAAAATGTTTTTGCCGCAGGTTGTAAAGAGTGCACGGGTGATGAAAAAATCAGTGGCCTACCTGACTCCCTTTCTGGAAGAAGAAAAACGAAAATCAGGAGTGGTTGGAAAACCCAATGCAAAGATTCTGCTGGCCACTGTCAAAGGTGATGTTCACGATATTGGTAAGAACATCGTAGGCGTGGTGCTGGCTTGCAATAATTACGATGTAGTCGATTTGGGTGTGATGGTGCCCACAGAGAAAATAATAGAAGCAGCTAAAAGGGAAAAAGTGGATGTCATCGGGCTGAGTGGACTAATAACGCCTTCGCTTGATGAGATGGTGCATGTAGCCAAGGAAATGCAGCATGAAAAGATGGAACTGCCTTTGTTGATTGGTGGTGCAACGACTTCACGTATACACACAGCCGTAAAAATTGATACTGTTTATAGTGGTCCGGTAGTTCATGTGCTGGATGCATCTCGTTCTGTTCCGGTGACAAGCGAACTGATCAATCAGATCACTCGCCCTGCGTTTATGGAGAAGACAAAGAAGGAATATGATAACATGCGCAAAGACCATGAAAGCCGTCAGCAGTTAAAAAATTATATTCCGTTGACGGAAGCTCGGAAGAATAAAGTAAAAATTGATTGGAAAAATTCTGTTATTACCAAACCATCTTTTCTTGGCAGGAAA
>JABDGP010000122.1 GCA_013285945.1 Bacteroidota bacterium
CATACAGACGCTACTTTCCCTCCTGCCCGAAAACATTAGTGGTCAACTGAAAGAATATCAGAGCAGCGGCGAGATTTATTTTTCACTTTCAGTAAAGGGGGAGGTGGCTAAAAATAAAAGCCCTTTTCTTTCGGTTAGCTTCGGCTGCAAAAATGCTTCATTCACTCATCCAAAATATCAGTCTAAAATTGAAGAGGCTAACCTCGAAGGCTCGTTTGCCAGCCCTTCCGCTATTGACTTCACAAATGGGGAGCTCTTTCTAAAAAAAATTTCTGGTAAACTCAATAGTAAACCCTTTGAGGCAGATTTCTCTATTCAGAATTTTAATGATCCCTACGTTTCTCTTCAATTCAAAGGAGGGTTTGAAGTGGCACAAGTCAACAATTTTTATCCTATCAAAGAATTAAATGATTTATCAGGAGAGGCTATTGCTGATATAGACCTTGACGGGAAGATCTCCCTGCTAAAAGACAAAGCCACTGCCCAGCAGGTGCATGCCAGCGGTTCTATTGAACTCAAAAACATCTCGTTCACTTCAGGTAAACAAAATACTCCTTTCAAAAACTGGAATGGCATGTTGCAGTTTAATAAGAATGATATCGCCATGAGCAACGTGAGTGGCAAGCTCGGCACCAGTGATTTTCTGCTTAATGGATTTTTGAAAAATGTTGTCACATTTTTGTTATTTGAAAACCAACCTATTGGAATAGAAGCTGATTTGAAGTCTGATTTTCTGGATCTTGACCAATTGGTGTCTATAGGTTTGGGCCAAAGCGGTTCTCAGGATTTTGGTTTTTCAATTTCACCAAACCTCCATTTGAATTTTAACTGCGATGTGAAGCGAATGAAGTACAAAAGGTTTTTCCCACGCGATGTGAAAGGTGATTTGTTAGTAAAAAATCAGGTTGCTGTATCGCGGCATCTTCTTTTCAAAGCTATGGGTGGCTCGCTAAGCGCCAACGGAATTGTAGATGCAAAAAACCCGAAAGCCATAGATGTCTCCTCTGCATTTAAAGTGGAAGGAGTTAACATTGATAGTGTTTTTTATGTTTTCGAAAACTTCTACCAGAATTTTATTGAGGCGAAAAACCTGAAAGGACAAGCCAATGCCGATGTAAGCCTTGAGATGGTGCTTAATGAAAAGCTCAGGTTATTTTCAGAAACTTTAGCAGCCGACATCAGCGCGACAATCAAAAATGGTGAACTCAATAATTTTGAAGCACACCAAAATCCTGAGAACCGCTTTGGCCCAAACCTATAGACACCAATTGGTCAAGATCCAGAAAATCAGACTTCAAAAATGACATCCACATCGAAAAGCGAACCATCTATATTCCCCAAATGGAAGTGCGATCAAATGCAACAACTATCACCGTAAGTGGCACTCATACTTTTGACCAGCAGATTGATTACCGTGTAATTGCGCCACTTCGAAATAAAAAGAAAATTGATCCTGATGAAGCATTCGGGGCAATTGAAGAAATTCCGGGAGGGCAATCAAAAATATTCCTGAAAATAATCGGCACTACCGACAACTACGAAGTGAAGCTCGACAAAGAGGCCACCAAGAAAAAAATTGTAAGTGACCTAAAGAAGGAAGTGAAAGAATTAAAGGAAGCATTTCAAAACCGGGGCATCAAAAAGAAAAAGGAAGTAGAATTACAGAAAGACGAATATTTCGATTGGGATAATTAAAACGAAATAAAGCTGAATCCTCACCGGGCGGCAAGGATTCAGCTTGTAGATTATTTCACAAACGTGTAGACATGCTTGCCACTCACTGAGGATGTTCTTCCACCGCCCAGCGTAGTTTTATTCCACGTAAGTGACAGTACTAATTGAGCATCTGTGATCTGATCAACACTCACTTCTACCTGATCATCTCTTTTTATCGTCTTTCCATCATCTGTAAATGACCATGTGCCGCTGGCTGCCCACACCGGCGCGCCATTGGTGCTCGTGTAAGTCGCCGCCCCAACTGTCAGGGTCATGCCTGTGTACAAGCTGGTTTTGTCAACGTTGTCAACTTGAAGGCTTTGCAGCTTCCAGACATGAGAGGTAAGCAAGTTAGTATTCACCTGCTTAACGCTCAGCGAATCACTCTTCTTGCAACCAGCCAATGCTGCGATCAATATTACTACTGCTATTGCCTTTGTTCTCATTGTTGTATTTTTTGTTTGCGTATTCATAGTGTTTTTGATTTTCAGTTCTAGTTGGTTGGTAAAAAAAGAAAAATTTTAAAAGCAAGATTGCCCCGATCAGGCATAGCAAAATGAGTCACTTATCAGGCAAGCGATAGTACTTACTGAGAGGCCGTTCTAATTATTGAAATGAAAAGGCAAAAGGAGGTTTTCGGCAGTTAGCCTTGGTGCCAAAGGATCATCTCAATCCTTCATCCACTCGTAGGCTGTGTAGTGTTCGCCATTCATACCTAAGTTTTTGTACACCGCTTGTGCACCGGTATTGGTTTTATCTACATACAACCGAATGCCCCTCAGGTCGGGGTCATCGCTTACCAACTGCTTGATATGATTATACATTTCTTTATAAACTCCTTTGCCACGCTGCTCCCTTGCAACGTAAACTGATTGTATCCAAAGCACTGTGCCGTTTCGCCAGTCGCTCCATTCGTAAGTTGTCATCAGGCAGCCAATTGGCTCGTCATTTTCTTCGGCAATGTAATATCTTCCTTTGGCAGGGTCTTTGAACAGCCGGTGTACGCCCAAGGTGAGCGCACTTATTTCGAGTGTGATGTTCTCCGTTTCCAGCGCCATCTTCAATTGAAAATCGAGAAGGCTCGGAATATCTTCGGTTGTAGCTTCGCGAACGACCATTAAGTCATGGAATTAACAAACTAAAGAGCTTGTTTGATGTCGTTGATCAAATCTTCAGCTTCTTCAATCCCCACCGAAAACCGCAAGAGCTTATCAGAAATTCCCAAGGCTTTGCGTTCATCGGCAGAGAGCTTTGCATGTGATGTTTTTACCGGCTGGGCAATAGTAGATTCTACACCGCCTAGGCTGATTGCCTTCCGAATGATTTTTAACTTCTTCAAAAACTTCTCCGGATCGCCTTTTACTTCAAACGACAGCATGCC
>JABDGP010000123.1 GCA_013285945.1 Bacteroidota bacterium
TGCCATCCTTGGTAGAGCAGGAGAGAGCAATGATGAGGAAGGTTAACGACAGCATTGCCATTCTCATCCGGTGAGTCTTATGTGAAGATATTTTCATTACAAGCAGGGCTTATTCAACCAGGAAGCTAATCTAGTGGAAGCCAACGGCAGATAAAAGATAAGTTTCTTATTGGCCAACGGTACCAATGGCGATGAGTTTTCTCATTTTGGGAATCCATTGTTGGCAAATAGGCTTTAATTTTATAAAAACGCACATGTTTGGATTGGCATATTGTTGGTTAATGAGGGAGTGAATCAAAAAACAGTAGTTATGAAAACCTTCTTCACCATTGTTATGCTTCTGATAGCTTCGGTTTCTTTTGCCAAACCTAAGCCCCGGAACGATTTCAAAATTCTCTCTGTAAAGAAAAATGTTCTTTACTTTAAAGTGGACAGAGCCTTCGTTGGCGGTGTGGTAGAGATATACGATGCCAACAAGAAGTTTATGGAAGCAGATAGCCTGCCTCATACCCACACGATGATTTATTTTGATGAGATGCCATCGGGTCATTATTTAGTGACAGTTAAAAAAGGTCGTAAGCACACCGAGTTTAAATACGACAGCGATTCAGACTATAGCGGCGGCGCTGCAGGATCTCCTTTGTAAATCAACTTCGAATACAGTTGTCAAACAAATGAAACACATACAAAGAAAAACCCGGATCACTCCGGGCTTTACAATCAAACTTTTCAAGTACACTTACTCTTGAGACTCGTTCATAAGAGTGCTTCACGGACACGTTTTTTCTAGTGTCTCTAAGTGGCACAAAATCTTAATAACAAAGGACAGAAAAAGGCGCACACGACCAGTTAACGACGACATTGTAGCTGTGCCCATTGACGACGGCTACACCATTACTTGAGAATGTCGTTCCATTGACCTCTGCAAATGTATATTTATAATTCACTGCTGAACAAGACATGTTCGGATTGGGCGCGCTTGAGAAGCTTGTTGTGCAGGCATTCATGGTGTTAGATGCAATGCCATCTTTGCCTACCATAGTTAAGCAACTATCGGAATAGGCCTTGATGTTTCCGCTTATGCTAAGGTTATCGGCCACCGGGTAGTTAGAAGTTACGATAAACCTTCCGTTATTATAAGTGAAAGTAAGGGTCGTACCGGGCACAAAGCCGAAATTGAAATTAACAGGAGTTTCAGCACCGGCGCAGGCGTCGTAAGGAGTAACGTACCCCACAATTCCAGTAGGTGTTGAAGGTGTTAATATTTCAATATAAACAGTGCCAATGTCGCCGGGCTGGTAAGGTACCGGAAAACCGTTATCCCGACAGGCAGGGTTTGAACCTGAAACAATAGTCCCGCCGCTTGAAAGTGTGAGGCAGAAACTTGACACCTTGCCGCTAACCTTAATGTAATAATTTGTATTGCCCAGTATTGTTCCACCGCAAGACGCGATCGGATTCTTGTTCATGTCGGTTAACGTAATCGAAGTAATGTACGGTGTGGGGTCACAAGGCGCGGTCATGGGCTTAACCACTCCGGTTGATTTTGAAATACTCAATGTACTACCAGGCTGGCTGCCGGATGGACTCAGGCTTTCTGTTGAGCATCCAAGCAATAGGAGGAGGATTGACACTACTGTTATTCGCCCTCTGGAGAAATAATTCTTTATCATAAAATAGGGTTGATTTGTTTCAGCAAACATGAGGTTAAATGCTGTTGGAGTCAACGGGGAAATTCCCGTATCGAGGCGGTATTTTTCACGGGTTGTTCACACAGGGAAACACTTACATCCTGTTTTCATCCCTACCAGATAAAGTATCTCAGTGCCTCTTATAACTATAATACTATTTGCAATTAGAATAGGTGTAAGTGCTGATAGTGCCGTCTGCGGTTGAAGTCAAAGGATAACCATTGCTATTATAGGTGTAAACGTAATTAGTAGTAATAGATGAAGGTGAAGTCATTGCAATTTGGACTTGATTATTATCAGTTTCATTGAAAGGGTTGAAATTGAAAAGATGACGAGAAGGGTTAACCTTATTATCATATTCATAGGTATACTCATAATTGAATGGAACACCAGAATAGTAGATAGTCATCGAAAGAGAGGAGTAGTTGTGAGTACTTGTATTGGGGTACTGATACGTTGATTCACCAAGCAACGTGGAATCCGCAGGATTTGAGTTAGCCGAAGGAGTATACGAGTATGATTGTTGCTTTATCCTTTGACCTGACGAATTGTATGTTATAATAGTATGACTGGTTGATTGATTAATAAGATCACTGTCAATAGTCCTAATCACGTTATTGTTTCTGTCATAGTAAAGTGTTGATGTCGTGGTTGAGCCAGAATTTTCAACAGTTTGGATTACCCTATTCTGGTTATCATAGCTGTAGGTTATACTGTAGCAGCAGCTAGCTTTCCCGCTTGTCAACTTGGTATTTACATAAGTATACACTTCGCCATTATAATTTATCAATTGGCATGATGAAGGGGTAGCGTCATTCTTTGAGCAACCTTCAATAAATAATAGGCAAGCAACGATAGATGATAGTGAAATAGTTTTTATGTTCATAGATATAGCGTGGAGTCAATTGGTTACGAAGCTGATTCTTATGACGAAATTTGTCGCTATGGTCTTTCGCTCAAAATGTCTAGCCGGTATATTTTATAGTTCAGTCTTGCTATGGGAAATTGCAGCAAAGGGAACTGAAGATAATGTCCCGATTCTGACGTTCGCTAATGGGTCATTTACGTGCTGTGCGCTGAATGATTTCTTCTTTGCTCAACAGCCGACCTTCGTTGATGTCTTTTTCCGATTTTGACGCTCGCTCTGTCAACTTCTCTTTCAGCATCGGGTTAAGGCGTGTTTTCTGTAAGATCGTGCAGATGGCTTCCAATATGGATGTTCTTTTCCTGCTCGATCATCTGTTGCAATTCGGTTTTGATTTCTATTGCGCTCATAATCTTTTCTGTACACTCAAAGTTAAGAATTTCAAGGATTTGGATTTACCCCAACGGATGAAATTTATTCATCTCT
>JABDGP010000124.1 GCA_013285945.1 Bacteroidota bacterium
ATCGATTGATTAGGAGTGATTTGGTTGAGCCGACTTCAATAACTAAAGCTCGTACATTAGGACTTGATGTAATGACAAAACAGTCGTCATTTACGAGTACTCTTGATTTGCGGGGCAAGCGTGCGGAGGAAGTTGCTTCCGTCCTCGATCGGTTTTTAGATGACGCTATTTTGCTAAGCCAGGGTGAATTAAAAATACTTCATGGCAAGGGCGAAGGTGTGCTTCGTAAAATTGTGAGGGAACGACTAAAGACTGTAAAACAGGTAGCTTCCTTTGCCGATGAGCATGTGGAACGAGGTGGTGATGGAATAACCGTAGTAGTGTTAAAGTAATCGGCCAGTAGGCATGGCAGTTACTAACTAGTTTTGCTATTGATTACCTCTTCCTGTTGAACGATCAATTGTATTTCCTGAATTCTCTGATCGAGCTCTTCAAGGCTTACCCGTAATCGATCATTAATTTCACCTGTATTTTCGTCATTGCTATCGTTCAGCTCTTTGAGATTGATTAACCCTTTCACCCTGCAAAAAGGTCCCCGCAAAGTATGGGCATTGTAAAAGGCGTAGTCTTTCAATTTTTTATTCTGCTCTTCCAAAGCCAAGGTTCGCTGAGATACAACTGCTTCCAGATTCTGATTGAGTTTTGCTAACTCGTCTTTTTGGATTTCGATTAGTGCCTTAGAGTTATGCACTCGTTGAATATATTTCTCAAGCTCGACAATTGTATAGAAGACTACGAGGTTGAACAACAACCAGTATAGAACGAAATCCAAAGCATAGTAACGGTTGGAGAGCATTTCGACAGGAATCCTGTGAAACGTATCGAACTGGATCAGAATATAGGGCACTAATAGAAGGATCAAAAAGTTGACAGTCATCCAGCCGAAAAATTGAAATGGTTGCCTGCTATAGGAAAGCATCAGTTGGATCATTATTGAATGAAAGATCATCCCGATAGGAAATGCGAAGATATAGTCAGAGGGAGAAGCTTGTAACTTGATTGGTATGATATGTAAGAGGAGTGGCCACGCAAAAAGGAATAGATTCCTACTAATGAGAGTTTTACCTTTTTTATTTAGCCAAATACAAAGGAAACTGATGAGAATAACTATCGGAACTATGAATTGGTCGAATCTCAATTTATCGATCGGTAACACATAGGTTTTATAATCGATAATCATGAAAATCAGATACACGATTGGTAACGATATGAACAGGATATTTGAAAATGCCACCCTGCGGGCGACATCATTATCCAATCCAGGCACAACACCATTTTTAGATATTCTAAAGAACCATTCAAGTTTTCTTGTCACCATTTTTAAACACGAAATTGGTAAAGCAATGACTAAACAGATTAAAGACTTAGACTTCAACAACTATCCACAAAAAAGCCTCATCAAAATTAATTGATAAGGCTTAATTGTCGGGGTGGCCAGATTCGAACTGACGACCTCTTGGTCCCAAACCAAGCGCGATACCGGGCTACGCTACACCCAGAGAATTTTTATTGAGGCGCGAAGGTATAAAAAGATTCTCAACCTGCAACAAATTTGTGATCCCAGCTGGGGTCGAACCAGCAACCTGCTGCTTAGAAGGCAGCTGCTCTATCCAGTTGAGCTATGAGACCCGAAGTAAAAAGAGCGGAGGGGGGGGGATTCGAACCCCCGGTACGGTTTGACCCGTACGACAGTTTAGCAAACTGCTGGTTTAAGCCTCTCACCCACCTCTCCGGGTAAAACGGAGCGCAAATATAAGATTTGAATCCTGAAATTCAGGTGCCAGCCCGGCTAATTTTAATAGCGAGCCAATTTTTTTCCTTTCATCAAAGTGCCGGTAAGCGCAGCAAATCCGCCAACCAGTCCTCCGACAATCACCATTAGCACAAAAACATTTACCGGAAAGAGCTTATTCACTTTTTCAGTAAGAATAGATTGTGTGGTGGTATCCAAATAAAAAGCCATCGCAAGCCAAAGCAATCCGGTTCCAATAAAACCGGCCGTAAATGAGGCAATACCCGAATTGCCAAAGTAATAACTTGTAACCAGGGCGACTAAAGCCATAGTCCACCACGGGAAAAAATATTGAACGATAAAGCTTCCGATAATCGTAGCAATAATTTGAAGCAGGAATTTCATTGTGCTTTTGATTTTAATGTGGATGATGACGAGGCGAACGATTTCAGTTGTTTAGCAGATGTGTTAAAATGAAGATTAAAATAGTGATCTGCTGTCCAGACGTCAATCATGTTGTTGTAATAGGGACTTCCGGGGTTCCCTGACTGCCCTCCGGGATAAACTCCCCACGCTTTGACGCCCGATTTCTCTAAACTAACCACCATACGCCAACTCGGGCCATTGCGTTTGCCGTGCGCATTCACAATACTGCCGTTGCCGCCGTGCTTTACATGATAACTGAGTGGTGCAAGACGAGCTAAGTGCTGGATATACGAATCTTTAAATTCAGCCCAGGAAGGTTCTTTCTTATTCTCTTGTTTCCACTTTTCTATTTCCTTCACACCTTCTGAAAATGATTTTCTCACCACATCAACAGCTGTTTCCTTTTCGGGAGTTGACTGGATATCAAAATAGGTAAGCTCGGGTTTTTCTTTGATGAGTTTTATGGTCGTATAAATCGTAGGCTCAGGAAGGGAAACCTTTGAAGTTCCAATTTCATCCCAAATTAGAGGGTAAATCGCACGAAGCCACACTTCATAATATGATGCACCTTCTGAACTAATGTTATTAAAGAAATCCCAGGCCTTCAGTTTGTAGTAAGCAGCTTTTTCTTCCGTATTCAATTTGGACACATCAAGCATTGATAGCCATGTAGGTAAGCTTTCGGATGCCTTTAAGTTGTAGTTATCAGCTTGCAGTTTCATCAGATCTTGTGGTGTTATGTTTTTCATTTCACCGAGTTGCTGATTTATCCTGCGATTACGGTAAGCCTCATAGTGGTTTGACATCACATAATATGGATACGAATCATCAACCGGGTATTGATTCGCTGAGCTCACAAAGCCGCGGGC
>JABDGP010000125.1 GCA_013285945.1 Bacteroidota bacterium
TTTTAAATCGTTTCAGCTCCGGTTTTAAAATTTATTACTTTCATCCCTTCATGAAATATCGATTTGTACTTCCCTTTCTTGTATTCATCTCGCTTGCTGCTCCTGCCCAGGAATTCATCAAGCTAACCGATCTTCAAAATATCATCAATGATGCCGGCCCAGTGAAGGTGATTAACTTTTGGGCTACCTGGTGCGCACCCTGCGTAAAGGAGCTACCCTATTTTGAAAAGCTTAACCAGGAAAATAAAAACATAAAAGTAGTTTTGGTAAGCATGGACTACGATCTTGATCCCAATCCTGCCAAAGTAAAGCGGTTTGTGGAGCGTAAAAAACTTCTTTCCAGTGTAGTGATTCTGGCCGAAGAAAACCCCAACGCCTGGATCGAAAAAATTGATAAAAACTGGACCGGTGCTCTTCCATCCACATTGATTGTTAACCCCGGCAACGGCAAGCGAAAATTAGTGCAGCACGAATTGAAAGAAGGAGAACTGGAAAATCTAATTGAGGCGGTCAAATGAGCTTCAGTATTGTAAGGTTTCTTGGCTTGCTGCTTCTCGCTATAGCCACACTCGTCACGTGCTCCAAAAAAGAAGGTATCGTAATTACCAACGAAAACAAGAAAGAAGTACTTACTCAGTTCGCTAACCAGAATTCTGAGAAAAAAGTAGTTATCGAAACTGATTTCGGCACCATCCACATACGCCTTTACGATGAAACCCCATTGCACCGTGCCAATTTTATTAAACTAATCAAAGAAGGCTATTACGATCAGCCTGAGTTTTATCGGGTAGTTGAAAAATTTGTAGTACAGGGCGGAGTACCGATGAAGAAATTGGACTACACAATCCCTGCGGAATTCAATCCAAAATTCTATCATAAAAAAGGCGCAGTTGCTATGGCACGACTAGATGATAACAATCCGAGAAAAGAATCTTCATCTACCGAATTTTATATCGTGCATGGAAATAAGTATGCTGATTGGGAATTTGAAGAAGAGGAAAAAGCGTTGGGATTAAAATTATCAGCCGAACAAAGAAAAATCTACACCACTATCGGGGGAGAGATGACTTTAGATGAAAAGTACACTGTATTTGGCGAGGTGACGGATGGCTTTGACGTGATCGATAAAATAGCCAGCGTGAAGGTTTACAGTTCAGAAAAACCATATAAAAAAATACCCTTTGAAATTCGAATTGCAGAGTGAACTTTGTATAATAAAAAGATAAACTATGAAAATCCTGAGCATTTTATTCCTTTCCGTCTTGATGTTGGCCCTGACACCCGAAAAAAACGGTTATGACATTGGCGATACTGCCACTGATTTCAAATTGAAAAATGTTGATGGCAAAATGGTTTCCCTTGCCGACTTCAAATCAGCCAAAGGCTTCGTTGTCATCTTTGACTGCAACACGTGCCCTGTTTCAAAAGCTTACAATACAAGAATCGTTGCGCTTAGCAAAAAATTATCACCCTTGGGCTTTCAAGTGGTATTGATCAATCCAAATTCTCCCGAAGTCTCAAGCGGCGATTCGTATGAAGAAATGGTAAGTCTGGCAAAAAAGAAAGGCTATGATTTTCCATACCTGTATGACGAATCGCAAGAGGTGGTAAAAAGATTTGGAGCAACCAATACCCCGCATGTCTTTGTGTTGAACAAAAACTCCAATGAATTGAAAGTGTCTTATATCGGCGCAATTGATGATAATACCAGAGACGCCTCAAAGGCCAGCCATCACTATGTTGAAGAAGCCGTTAATGATTTGCTTGCCGGAAAACCAGTGGCCACACCTAAGACAAAGGCAATTGGCTGTAGCGTTAAAATGAAGAACTCATAAAGTACCTGATCCAAGCAACGCCTTAAAAACTTCAGCCAGTTTTCCGAAAGCTTTTACTTCGATTTTAATTTTTTTCCGGTCGACGGATTTCTGGCTGAATTTTGAAATATAAATTTCTTTGAAGCCCAATTTTTCGGCCTCAGAAATTCGTTGGTCGATCCTGTTCACAGCGCGCAGCTCACCGCCCAATCCAATTTCTGCGGCAAAACAAATTTTGTCTGAGACGGGAATCTCTTCCATTGAAGAAATAATTGAAACGCAGAGAGCCAGGTCAATTGCCGGATCTTCCACATAAATCCCGCTGGCCATATTCACAAACACATCTTGAGTACCCATTCTAAATCCGCACCTTTTTTCCAATACCGCCAGTAACATGTTTAGCCTCTTCTGATCAAAGCCATTGGGAGTGCGCTGTGGCGTACCATAGGAGGCAGGGCTTACCAGCGACTGTATCTCAATCAGCAGCGGCCGGTTTCCTTCAATTGTTGCACCGATAGTTGCGCCACTGACAAGTCCGTCCTTTTGTGAGATCAAAATCTCAGATGGATTGGAGACTTCTCTAAGGCCATTGCCGAGCATTTCGTAAATGCCAATTTCTGCAGTAGACCCAAAACGGTTTTTTGTAGTTCGTAAAATACGATAGGACAAATGACGATCGCCTTCAAACTGCAAAACGGTATCCACCATGTGTTCGAGCACTTTTGGCCCGGCAAGCATTCCGTCTTTCGTAATGTGACCAACCAAAAATACCGGTGTGTTGGTTTCTTTGGCAAACTTCATCAGCTCACCCGCGCATTGGCGTACCTGAGCTATGCTTCCGGCCACAGAATCCATTACATGAGAGTGTAAAGTCTGAATGGAATCAATGATCACCAACTGAGGTTCTAAAGATTCAATTGCCGTGAAAATATTTTTGGTGTTCGTTTCCGTGAGCATATAAAAATTTTCGGACGGCTTCGAAGATGAGAGTCGTTCGGCCCGCATTTTAATTTGTTGCTCGCTCTCTTCTCCAGACACATAGAGTGTCCTAATTTTTTGCAATGCCAATCCTATCTGGAGCATCAATGTAGACTTGCCAATGCCCGGTTCTCCACCAATTAAAACCAGTGAGCCTGGAACAATGCCACCACCAAGCACACGATTGAGTTCATTATCTGGAGTTTGGAGCCGAACTTCATTTGTTGAT
>JABDGP010000126.1 GCA_013285945.1 Bacteroidota bacterium
CGTTAACTACTATTTTAAAAGCCACGGCATCAACTTAAATCTAATTTTATGATACTGATTTTAACAAGACAATTTCATTTTAAAAGCATTGTCTTTTTCCTTTCATTCATGTTCGCAACAGCTTTTTCAGATGCTCAAATTTTAAAACCAGTCAAATGGACAATTGAGAGTAAAAAGCTAAATGACAAAGAATTTGAAATAGTTTATACTGCAATAATTGACAATGGTTGGCATTTATATTCTCAGTTTATTAAACCCAAAGGACCTAATCCGACTAGCTTCAATTTAGAAGAATCAACAAAATTCACCCAGATTGGAAAGGTAGCTGAAGAAAAAGGATATGTTGTTAATGATGAATTCTTCAAAATGGAGGTCAAGTATTTCAAAGACAAAGCAGTGTTTGTACAAAAAATAAGAAAAGTGAACAATGGAAAAGTCGCAATCATTGGCGAAATTGAATTCATGTCATGTAATGATGTCAGCTGTGTTCCAGGTAACTTTGACATTAAAATTGAGCTTTAATAAGACAACTTAACTGCTCTCAAAATAAACGGCTAAAACAAATACTTTTTAAAAATAATTGAGCAATCAATTAAAGAGAGAATAGCATTCCGCCAATCAATGTCTCATAAAACGATTAATTATGAAAATAGATAGTTCATTGATACAGTCACGACAAAAATTAGGAGAAGCAAGAGGATGAGAATATATGTTAGCCCAAGTACTGCTGGAAAATATGGAGGAGCCTTAAACGGAAATCTGAGATACCTTCCTAATGTAGTTCAATCAACGCTTGACAATTCAGGTTTCACATCAACATTCAACGAACTCTGGTTGACAATGTCTTATCCACCAATGTATGTACTTCCAGGCGTAGTAGGCATTGAGAAACAATTTTTTGAATACTATAGTAAGTTGCCTCATTCACGACTAGACAGAAAATACAAGAAAGTTGAAATCACACTAAAGGCTCCCGAATTTTCAGAACACTTTGATTTGAAAGACCAAAACAGATACTCTAATCGATTTGAAATTGAAAGTCAATACAGGAATTTGTCTGAGACCAGTTTAGGGGTGATTCTTATCGACAAATACCTTGAGGCAGGCGAAATCATAAATTCAAAACTCAAAAAGGACGACGAGTTTGATTTTGAAAATTTTAGAACAGCTCTTCTTTCAATTAGAAGTAAAATCTCCAAGGACTTTTTGGAAACGGCGGATTCAGAGCAAACAGTCAAGGTAAAGGACGAAACTCTTGATAGGGCCATTAAAATTAGGGCGGAAAGAAAATCGGCGAATAAGGTAAAGGACAAAAGGGTTAGAGACTTAAGAGTTTACTACAACGGATTTCCAGATAATGTTCTGTACCCAGTCGACTTTCAGTATATAGAAATATTTAGAAACTTATTACGAAGGAGTGATTTACAGTGCCCTAGGTACCACCACCTTTATATCCAAGCCTCAAAGACTTTTGAGGACGGGCTAAGAAATTCGTTCTCTTTTGAAGACTGGTATGTAAGTGGTATTTCCGTACTCAATTATGAGGCCTATCTTAAAGGAACCGAACAAGAAAAAGAGAAAATCGTAATCGATTTAATTTCAGATGGGCTAATCGACATCGCAACCATCGACAATCTTGATGTCTCAATAATTAAAAATTTAACGGAAAAAGTTAAGATTAAGGGACTCGACACTGAGTTGGTTTTTGATAAGATTGAGAGTCGGGATTATATTTTGACGATCACTTATTTTTCAGGAAGCATGGAGCATCAATGTCCGGTATTTTTCAGTGTATTAGACAAGAAAACAAATCGGTCAAACAAAATTCAAATTGGCCGAGCCCAAAATTTTCAAATATATTTCTGGCTCCAAAAAGTGACGTTGACGAGAGGTAAAATAAAAGTGAAATCAAGCAGTTCCATTGTAGCTGACGTGGCCCTGGCAGATAAACCAAGGGCAATGGAGTTTGATATTGAGGAGATTTTGAATGCTGACTTCGCCACGCCAACTTAAACGCCGTGCAAGCTGTTAGTCAACCAAAGCCTTTAAGTCCGCTTGGCTTATTGAGTGACTCCGATGGCCGAACGCATAACGTCAGTATTATGAAAGAACCTTAATAACGAAAAATAAAGTATCACAAAACGATTATTATGGCATTGAACAAGATATTACTTTTTAGCTATTTGATGATTTTTACTTTCTGCAACGGACAAGTAAAAACAAATACACTTAAAATCCCAAATACATCCAAACCAAGTCCACAGTAATAAAAAACTTTAAGACAGTTGCTGTGGCTCCCGATTTTGACACCACGTTAGTCAGTCAATATATCCGAAGTATTTTTCAGGATTCGAAAGGGAATTTATGGTTTGGGACGATAGGGGATGGGGTGGTGAGGTATGATGTAAAAACATTGACCTACTTTTCTAATCCTGAGGGCTTTATTTCTACAAGCGTCTTTGCAATTAATGAAGATAAAACTGGTAATCTTTGGTTTGGGACTGACCGTGGCGTTTATAAATATGACGGAAAAACGTTTAGAAATTATAATGAAAAGGAGGGATTAGATCATATCAATATCAGTCGAAAAAGCATTCTTGTTGACAGATCGGGTAGAATTTGGGTAGGGACACACGGTGGCGTTTACCAATATGATCCATCAGCAGATAGCAAAGGGGGGCAATGCTTCTCGCTATTTCCTTTACTTCCGCCAATAAATGTTGCAGGCATTATGGAAGACAAAAATGGAAATATTTGGTTTGCTTCGTCTGATAAGTGTGTCTTTCGCTATGATGGGAAAACGATTATAAATTTCAATGAAAAGGAAGGTTTGGGCGAGAACTACGCAGGTGGCATCGCACAAGACAAAATAGGCAATATGTGGTTTACCATGAAAAACGGGATTTGCAAATT
>JABDGP010000127.1 GCA_013285945.1 Bacteroidota bacterium
CGGGCGTTATTTTAAACGAAAAGTACTGGGCCAATCGCAAGAAAACTGCAGATTATCTTTATGTGTCACCGACTTTTCTTTTGGATGGAAAATCTGTGAACTTTTACTGTGATCTTCGCTTTGTGAGATCAACTGAACTGTCTGAGCTAAGTGGCATTAAACCGAAATTTAGAATAAGACACTTGTTTCAAGCCGAAATACAGGCTCACCTTGCTAAGCAAGTTAGTCGACCAGGGCTAGTCTATCTTTAAGATTGGTGAAAAACATCAATTGGAATAGACCAGAATTGATCGTTGCATTTAATCTCTATTGCAAGACTCCTTTTTCTAAAATCAATTCAAGTTACAAGCCGGTAAAAGCGCTAGCCCCTATTATTGGCCGCTCAGATAATGCATTGGCGATGAAACTTGCAAACTTTGCAAGACTTGATCCTGCTTTACAGGCGCGGGGAATCAAAGGTCTGAAGGGCGGTGGCAAAGGAGATGAAGAAATCTGGAATGAATTCAATAGTAACTGGGAAGAACTTGCCTTTGAAAGCGAAAAAAATACTTGCCAGGTATAGAGGCAAATCGCTGGAAGAATCTGCTCTTAACAATGTTGTACAAGAGTTTCCAGAAGGAAAAGACAGGGATGCATTAGTTAAGGTACGGGTTAATCAATCGTTTTTTAGAAATGCTGTACTTGCCTCATACAATAATCACTGTTGTATTACCGGCATTGAAGTACCCGAGCTTTTAGTGGCAGGTCATATTATTCCGTGGGCAGAGAATACTAAAGAGCGGGTCAATCCAGCGAATGGTTTGTGTTTGAATGCTCTTCATGACAAGGCCTTCGACAAAGGACTGATGACAATTACTCCAGATTATGTTGTTAAACTTTCGAGTGAACTAAGTAAAAATCTTATAAAGAATAGTTCTGAAACATTTTTTCGCCCATTTGAAGGAAAGAGGATCTCGTTGCCGCAAAAATTTGTTCCTAAAATGGAATGTCTTGAATACCATAATAGAGTTATTTTCAAGCCGTGACTTTTATCTTAATTTAATCCCTTCAAAAACCCCATGTCCCAGTCCCTCACAAAAAATGAAATCACAGTCCTCAGTAAAATTACTGAAGCAGCCGGAACCGGAAATGTGATGGAAATTTTGGAATGGCCTGCTTCGCGGTTTGAAGAGGGGTTTACGCTGGCTAATGATATGCAAAACCGTAACCTGGTGAAATTGCTCTACTCCAACTTCAATAAAAATCTGGTGGTTGTCGAAGAGACGCTCGTTGGCCGTAGTGAATACAAGCGAGCCAACCAGAAATAGATCTAAGAATCTCCCTACTTTTATCACAACCACATTCGTCATGACGGACTTAGATTTCACGCAAGTTGAGCTTCAGCAATTAATTACACATCACATTGGCAACAAACTGAAAGAAGAAAAATATTCACTTTCAAACGAAACAACGGTGGTGAAGGCAGAAACAAAGGACTTCCTGCTGAAGTACTTTCTTAACATGCTCAAGGCAGAGGAGGTATATTCGTTTACTCATCCTGTGCAGTTATATCAGAATGATGTTTTCGCAGCCGCGGAAAGCATCTTCAACGATCCTGCCAATTTTATTGAAGCTTCTCAAAACCTGGCCAAGCTGCTGTACGAGTATTCGGTGCATCCCAAAATAGCAGAAGGCGAACTCAACGTGGCGTTTTTTTCAAATACTATATTCGATGGCAAGAACATGGACGCCATTGGAGTTTTTAAATCTGAAAAGAATGTTCCGTTCCTGAAAATGAAAAATCAGAAATCGCGATTTGTCATTGATCACGATTTTGGTTTTGAAATCGACAGAATCGACAAAGGCTGCGTCATTTTTAAGACTCAAAAGATTGACGGCTATCGGGTCCTGATCATCGACAATGCGAGCAGAGCCGAGGAAGCAAAGTATTGGAAAGATGATTTTCTGAAGGTGAAGCCGATAGCCAATGAGTTTCATCAAACCAATCAATTCTTAAGCATTACGAAAGATTACGTAACCAAAAAATTTTCTGAAGAGTTTGACGCCAGCAAGACCGACAAAATTGACTTACTCAACCGCTCTGTTGATTATTTCAAAACCCATGACAGTTTCGACAAAAAGGAATTTGAGAAAGAAGTGCTGCAAGACACCGGCATCATAAAATCGTTTCGGAATTTTGACCAAAACTACCGCTCTGCAAATAATATTGACTTGGAAGACGCTTTTGACATTTCACACCACGCGGTGAAGAAACAGGCACGGGTCTTTAAAAGTGTGCTGAAGCTGGATAAGAATTTTCACATCTACATTCATGGGAATCGCGAGCTGATTGAGCAAGGTGTGGACAAAGACGGCAGAAAATTTTATAAGATTTACTTTGAGAAGGAAACATAAGCCGTAACGCTCCGCTATAATCCACTGCGAGGGCCGGATCCGCGGAATTTTCCTCATTCGTAATGTAACCATCTCAAAGAAGTGGAGTATTTACATCAAATTCCACACTTATGAACACCCTCCACCGCACCCTGTTTGTTGTTTTGATCTTGGCGTTAGCCTCCACAACTGCTTTTTCGCAAGATTCCACCCAGCAAAAAGCTGACAAAAAAGATCAGCCCGAAGAAACAAAAGAGGGTGGGTTACGGAAAATAGGAGGCCGTCAGCATAGGAATTTCGACATCAACATTGATGAGAAGGCGCTCAAAGCCAATATTGAAGGAGCCATTGAGAATGCCATGAGGTCTGTGGACATGGCGCTGGATAAGTTGGAAATCAATATCGAGCCCATCGAAATCGACTTGAGAAGTCTGAATACAGACATCGAGCCCATCTTAATCAATATCCCAAACATAAACATCGACATTGAACCAATTG
>JABDGP010000128.1 GCA_013285945.1 Bacteroidota bacterium
TGTAAGGTTGGCATTCCATGTAAAATATTGATTGAAACGAATGCCTCCGTCAAATTCAATTCCCGCACGGTAGCTGTCTGCTACATTGGTTCTTATCGCGGCTCCTACATCGTTGAGCTTGCCGGTGAGCACGAGCTGGTTTTTGTAACCCATGAAGTAGCCATTAATATTCAAAGCAACATTATTTTTTCGCATACGCCATCCGGCTTCAACATCGTGCAGGGTTTCATGCAATGGTTGCTGGCCTGCGTTGGCTTGCACAAAGTCGCTACGCACAGGCTCGCGATTGCCAATACTGTAAGACGCATAGAGCTGTTGATCGTGGGCTAAGGTGTATGTCAATCCAAATTTGGGATTGAAGAAATTGTAATTCACATTAAAATCAACAACTACGCCTGCATCTTCCATGCCGGCAGCCTTGTAGTCAACACGCCTGTATTGCAAGTCAATAAAGCCAATGAGATTTTCGGCAAGCTGATAATTGGTTTTCCAAAAAATATTGAAATCCTGTTTCTTTCCATTATTAAAATAGTAGCGATAGGAAGGGGGAATGGTTGTGGCTATCTGTGCCCACGTAATTTCACCATAGTGATCTCCATCATAGCGGTTGAACGCTCCGCCAACAATCGAACTCCACTTTTCTTTTTCATAATTTATCGACCAGGTCATTCCATAAAAATGATTGTTGAGCCAAAGCCTGCGAACTAAATCCGAATTCTTAACTGTGTCGGTACCGATAACAGCGTTGGGCACTCCATAGGTTGCGAAACTCTGATTGTATTGATACTCTTCATAATACCCCCGGCCATACGTGTAATGTAAAGCAGCATTTAATGTAAGATTCTCATTAGCCCTATGTGAAATATGAAGCTGATAATGATCTTGCGCATAATTATCAACTTGGTTAGGATAAGTGTAAGCATTGAACGTGCGGCTGTTGCTATTGAAAAGATTTTGAGTTTGCTGCTTGTTCCATCCCTCAGCATTGGCAGTCACGCGCATTGCCGATGTATCATTGTTAAGCCGAGACTGCGGTACTCCCCACCACGATTGATATGTTATTTCCTGACCTCCGAAAACAATTGCCTTCACCATCGTTTTGTCCCCGTAATATCCACCCGACAGGTAATAGGATTTTAAATTTGAGGTTGCGCGATCAACGTATCCGTCAGATCCAATCAATGACATTCTTCCATCAAAGGCGAATTTATTTTTCAGCCCTGTGCCGAAGCCTACTGTGTGGCGATGAGTACCAAAGGAACCGAAAGAATTAATGACATCAGCATAAGGCTGATCTTTGCGCGTGTTGGTTTGTAAATTGATCGATCCTCCAAATGCACCAGAGCCATTAGTAGATGTTCCGACTCCTCGTTGAATCTGAATGTTCTGTGTAGACGTAGCAATGTCGGGCACGTCAACCCAATACACGCCTTGCTCTTCGGCATCATTGAGTACAATGCCATTGATTGTAACATTTATTCGTGTGGCATCACTTCCGCGAATGCGCACACCTGTGTAGCCAATACCGGCACCTGCATCCGATGTTGTAACAAGTGATGGCGTCCAGTTTAAAACGAAAGGCATGTCTTGCCCGAAGTTTTGTTTCTGGATCACGGTTTTGCTGATGTTCGAAAATGCAGTGGGACTGTTGTCGCTCGCGCGGGTGGCGAGTACAACCACTTCGTCAGTCAACTGCGAACTTTCGTCAAGCGAGAAATCCAGCTGAAGATCTCCTGATACTTCCACTTCTTTTTTTTCCTTCGGCATATCCGAGAAAGCGAACCGTCAAAACATGCTTTCCGGCTTTGACGTTTTTTAGTTCAAAGCGGCCTTGTTCGTCGGTAAGCGCGGCGCGGCTTTGATCCTGTAATTGAATTGCGGCACCGATCAATGCTTCATTTTTTTTGGCATCGTGTACCGTGCCCGAAATAGTGAATTGTGCTTGGGCGGCGAGCCCGACTGTGCAGCAGATGGCTGCCATCATAAATTTTAACATTTTACTTTTGTTTAAACCTTGCAGAGCACATAGGGGAATGTGGTGCGTTAGTTTACTTCGATCCTCCAGATCGAAATTGCCTCCCTTCGGCCGCATTACCGGCATCAGGTTCTGTGGGTATAATCTCAGCCCGTTGTTTTTTAGGCACCCCTTGTCATGGAATTTTTCCATGACAGACGCAAATGTAGAAAAGAATATAGAATGTAGAATCGAGAGTTAGAATTTTTTAAAAACCAGTCACTCAACAATTTTCATTCTATATTCAATATTCTGTATTCAATATTCTATTTTTGAACCATGTACCAGACTAAAATAAATGGAAAGAATTTTGAAGTTGTGCCTGACGAAGGCCAATTCGTAATCAACGGTGAGCCGTTTCAGTGGGATTTGAAGGCGATTTCAGGGGGACATTTTCATATCCTTTATAAAAATAAAAGCTACAACGCGGAAGTAGTGAAGGCTGATCGTGCTAGCAAAACTTTTCAGTTGAAGATTAATAACAAACTCCACACCGTAGAAGTGAAAGATAAGTTTGATCTTCTATTGGAAAAGATGGGCATGACCAATAGCGCGTCTGCGAAAATTAATAATGTGAAAGCACCAATGCCGGGTCTTGTTATTGATTTGAAAGTAAAAAGCGGAGATACAGTAAAAGCGGGCGATCCGCTGTTGATCCTTGAAGCCATGAAAATGGAAAACATTTTAAAATCTCCGGCTGAGGCCGTGGTGAAAAATGTAAAAGTGAAAAAGGGTGATAGCGTCGAAAAGGGTCAGGTATTGATCGAGTTCTAAAAAAATTCTCTTGGAAATTGTCCGTTTGGCAAAATCCTATCCGTCATAGG
>JABDGP010000129.1 GCA_013285945.1 Bacteroidota bacterium
GAGTCTGATGAATATTACAATCGCTTTGCTCAATTCTATTCTGACTGGCTAAAGAAATTAAAGGACTTACCGTTTGATAAACTCAGTCAGGATGGCAAAGTAGATTATGTGTTATTGCGTAATGAGGTTGAAAAAGATGCCTACTTCCTTCAGGAAAAGAAAAATGAATTCGATCTGGTTCGAATTGCTGTTCCATTTGCAGGTAAAATAATGCCGATCGTTCAGCAAAGAAGGAACGGGAAAAGGCTTGACGGAGAGCAAACGGCTAAAGCTTTTAATGATTTAAAAAAAGATTTACAGTCCACACAAAAGGATTTGGAGAAGCAGCCAAAATTTTCTGAAAAACTTTCAAAAAAAGCGGTGGCATCGGCGCAGGATTATCGCAAGGCAGTGAATGAATTGTTCTCATTCTACAATGAATACGATCCTCAATTTGGCTGGTGGACAAACGCTCCTCACGTAGAGTTGGACACGGCATTTAGTAAGTATATCAACTTTCTGAAAGGATGGAAAAGTACTGACCCGTCTAAAGATGATGGAAGTGGCATCATCGGCAATCCAATCGGCCGTGATCAAATCATCAAAAGTCTGGAATCAGAGTTTATCTCATACACGCCAGAGGAACTGATCGATATCGCTAACAAAGAATTCGCGTGGTGCGAAAAGGAGATGTTGAAAGCTTCACAAGAAATGGGCTTCGGCAGCAATTGGAAAGATGCTCTTGAAAAAGTGAAAAACGATCATGTTGAGCCGGGTCAACAACCGGAGCTGGTTGAATTTCTTGCCAACGAAGCCATTGACTATGTACAAAAAAACGATTTGGTAACTGTACCCGACTTGGCAAAAGAAGATTGGCGCATGCGAATGCTGAGTGCACAGCAGCAGCGTTTCAGCCCGTTCTTTTTGGGTGGCGATGACATCCTGATAGCCTTTCCAACATCTACTATGTCATACGAAGACAGAATGATGAGCCTTCGCGGTAATAACAAGCATTTTGCAAGGGCTACCGTTTTTCACGAATTAATTCCGGGACATCACCTCCAGGGATATATGACAGATCGATACAATCCTCATCGTCAACTTTTTTATACTCCCTTCTGGACAGAGGGATGGGCGCTGTATTGGGAAATGATTTTGTGGGAAAAGAATTTTCAAAAATCTCCCGAGAACCGTGTTGGAATGTTATTCTGGCGTATGCATCGCTGTGCCAGAATTATTTTCTCGCTGAATTATCATTTGGAAAAATGGACACCTCAGCAATGCATCGACTTTTTAGTTGATAAAGTGGGGCACGAACGCGCCAATGCTGCAGCCGAAGTGCGAAGATCATTCACCGGTGGCTATGGGCCTTTGTACCAGCTGGCCTATATGATTGGAGCTAAAGAATTTTATGCCTTGCGAACTGAGTTGGTAAACTCGCGCAAAATGAAAGAGAAAGATTTTCATGACACCATATTACAGAGCGGACCTATTCCAATTGAAATGCTCCGCGCCTTACTAACCAATCAAAGTCTGACTAAAGATTTTAAAACAAAATGGAGGTTCGGGTATTGATTATTTAATAAACCCCTCAAAGTTTTTATGGTCGCGATGATAGAGCACCTCTTTGGGTAAGGATTTAAAATATTCGTAGGTAATCTTCAGTCCTTCGGCTCTTGAAATCTTTGGCTCCCATTTCAAAATACTCCTGGCTTTTGTGATGTCGGGTTGCCGTTGTTTCGGGTCGTCTTTCGGCAATGGCTGATAAATTATTTTTTGTGTTGTGCCTGTAAGCTTGATGATCTCCTCCGCAAACTCTTTAATCGTAATCTCACCAGGATTGCCAATGTTCATCGGTAGCACATAGTCACTCATTAGCAAACGAAAAATTCCCTCTACCAAATCATCTACGTAACAAAACGAGCGTGTCTGAGAACCATCTCCAAAAATAGTGAGATCTTCTCCTCTCAAGGCTTGGCCAATAAATGCCGGTAATACCCGCCCGTCATTGAGGCGCATACGCGGACCATAGGTATTAAAAATCCGAATGATGCGTGTATCCAAGTTATGATAGGTGTGATACGCCATCGTCATCGCTTCCTGAAAACGTTTGGCTTCGTCATAAACACCGCGTGGGCCTACCGGATTTACGTTACCATAATATTCTTCGGGTTGCGGATGCACGTTAGGGTCGCCATAGACCTCAGATGTGGAGGCAATCATAATCCGTGCCTTCTTAGAACGTGCTAAACCCAATAAATTATGAATACCGAGAGACCCTACTTTCAAGGTTTGGATAGGAATTTTTAAATAATCAATAGGGCTGGCTGGCGAAGCAAAATGTAAAATGTAATGCAACTCTCCTGACACATGGACGAACTTTGAAACATCGTGATTATAAAACTCAAAATCCTTCAGCTTGAATAAATGTTCAATATTGCGGAGATCGCCAGTGATCAAATTATCCATGCAAATCACATGAAATCCCTCTTTGATAAAGCGGTCACACAAGTGTGAACCTAGGAAGCCGGCACCGCCGGTAATTAATATGCGTTTTTTATCCATGAATCGTTTGTCTGCCAATGCTGAAATAGGTGAATCCCAAT
>JABDGP010000130.1:0-1782 GCA_013285945.1 Bacteroidota bacterium
TAAACCTCTGGCTCAACCATCCTGACACGGCCATGGTTTACGCCAAGAAAGCGATGGCGCTGGCCGAAAGACTGCAGGATACGAGAAGTCGTGCAATTGCTAACCGAATGTACGGGGCAGTTCATTACTATGTGGGTCGCTACGATACGGCCGCCAAATACGGATATAGAGCTTATCAGTTATCCAAGTCGATCAATGACATCAATCTTATGGCTGCCTCGCTTAACAACATGGGACTGGCCAGTTATTATTTGGGAAGTTATTCTGCCGCACTCGAAAACCTGTTACACGCCCTACACTACGTTCAACAAACCAAACAAGAATATGGCACCGCACTTACTCTTAATAACATTGGCCTTGTCTATGCCAAATTAAAAAACTACACAAAAGCAAGAGAGTATTTCAACCGCTCAGTCGAGTTTGCTGAAAGAAGAAAGGATAAGAACGTAATTCTTTATGCCTATAACAATATAGCGTCTACCTATTTCGATGAAAACGATTTTCCAAAAGCTCAGAATTACTATGAGCAGGCATTAGAAATTTCTAAATCCATAGATAATGTGAGCTGGCGAGCCGACTCCTACCTCGGGTTGGCAGAGGTTCAATCAAGTCTTGGTAAACCAAAAGAAGCATCGGCCTTACTTAGAAAAGCATTGGCCCTTAAAACACAAATTGACGAGCGCGATGGAATCTCCGATTGCTACCATAATCTTGCTAAAGCCAAGGCGAAAGAAAACCAACTTGACTCCGCATTCATGTATGTAAAGTTGAGCCTGATTATGGCTCGCCAAAGTGGCTCCACAGAGGAGAGGCTTAAAAATTACGGATTGCTCAAAGACCTTTATACTCAAAAAAAGCAGTATGACAGTGCTCTGATTTTTCAATCGAAATATCTGGCACTTCGCGACAGCCTTTTCAACGAAACGATGGCCCGTACCTTGGGCGACATTCAATTAAAAATTCAGGAGGAAGAATCACAACAGCAGCTAGCGGATAAAGACACCGAAATCCAACGCAAGACAACACAAACCTACTTGCTGATCGGGGGCATCTTTCTCATGGTAACATTTTTGTTAATTGTTTTCAGATTTTACAAAATCCAGAAAAGATTAACAATTGATCTGGAACGAAAGAATATAGAAACGCTGAACCAAAAAGAAGAAATCAATACCCAGAAAGAAGCACTTTCCCTGAGCAATCAGGAACTGGAGAAAGCACAACTACAAATCAATGAGCAAAATTACCAACTCTCAAAACTAAACGAACAGCTTCTAAGCACTGTTGACATTCGCACAAAGGAACTGGAAGAAGCCAATAAGGAAATTAAAGTGGTGAGCCTTGAGTTGGATAATTTTATTTATAAGTCATCGCATGATATTAAAGCTCCGTTGGCGCGGCTGATTGGAATTTGCCACTTAGCACTGCTCGACGTGAAGGACGAACAAAGTCGAGCCTATTTCAGGTTGCTGGATCAAACCGCTCACTTGCTCAATGATATTTTTAACAAACTGAAAACGGTAAGCGAAATTAACAGCAGAACTGTAGAACACGTCCCTGTTGATTTTAATACGATACTTAAAAATGTGCAGCGTCACTTGAAATCCATGGAAGGATTTGATTCCATTAAGATATCTACAGAGGTTTCAGCTTCTGCAGAATATTATTCAGATCCTGGTTTGCTCGAGATAATTTTTCACAACATGCTTGAGAACTCTATCCGCTTTCAAAAAAAATCAAATACTGAAAATAAATTTATCCAAATCAAAGTCGCTGGGAAGGCAG
>JABDGP010000130.1:1792-2534 GCA_013285945.1 Bacteroidota bacterium
CGTGTAGTACTTTCCTTTATCGACAATGGCATTGGAATAAAACAGGCAGATGTTGATCACATCTTTAAAATGTTTTCGCAGGCCGCACTCGAACACCAAACAGTTGGGCTGGGGCTTTATATTGTCAAGCAATGTGTTACCAAACTGAACGGTAATATCAACCTCGTGCGAAGCAACCAGCGGAATACCGAGTTCGAAATAGTCCTTGCATAATCCAAAAGATTTGGCGAAACATATCTTTTTCAAAGGTTCTTTTGGATAAACAATCTTTTACTACCTCTTTTGGTCAAAATTTGTATTTTGCGCCGTAGAAAATGTCCTTTCATTAAAAAGAAATTGGTAAAGTGCCTCTTCTGGTTCTCCTGACGGGATTCGTTTCGTTAGGCCGGCTTCACAAGGACTTGTATTAACTAAACTTAAAATTCTGGTTGTAAAGCCAGATCGATGATAAAATGCTTTTAGACGCTCTGATGCCTAAGGAACTCAGCCCCGAAACCATTATTCATATTGGTGGTGTAGCCCTTTTATTAGGAGTCGTATTCGCCGAAACAGGATTGTTTTTCGGTTTCTTTTTACCTGGAGATTCGCTTTTGTTTACTGCCGGACTGTTGTCGGACAGTGAGTGGATAAGCCTTACTCCTGCCGAGCTAATTCCCTTACTTATTATTGCCGCTACGTTGGGAACCGCCACTGGATTTTTCTTCGGTAGATGGACTGGTGATTTTTTTAGTCAGCGTAAAGA